>JACDBS010000105.1 GCA_013694795.1 Chloroflexota bacterium
GTGCAGCCCGGCATCAGCCAGCGCGCGCGCCTTGCTCGCCAGCAACGAGGCGTTCGTGGTCAGGGTCAGGTCCTCGATGCCCCTGATCCCGACGAGCATGCGCACCAGGTTCTCCAGGTTGCGGCGAACGAGCGGCTCGCCGCCGGTCAGGCGCACCTTTCGCACGCCCAGCGCGACGGATGCCCGCACCACCCGCTCGATCTCCTCGAAGTCCAGGATCTCCGTGCGCGCCATGAAGGCGTGGTCCGGGCCAAAGACCTCCTTCGGCATGCAATAGCCGCAACGGAAGTTGCACCGATCGGTGACGCTGACGCGCAGGTCGCGCATCGGTCTGCCGAGCGTATCGAGGGCGGTGAGCGGGGAGGTCATCGGCCGATGATCGTGGCACTCGTCCGCCCGATGCGCAACGTCGGGCGGCCGCTCACGTAGTCAGCTGGCCCAGGCCGATCACGAGACCCAGGACCACTGCCGTGACGCCGCCGCCCACGAGGGCCAGGCGAGAGGCCAGCGCCTCGCAGCGGGGGAGCGCCATGCCACCCAGGCCGAGCCCCAGCCCGAGTGCCCCGCCGAGGACGAGCACCAGGGCGATGGCAACGGCGGGGTTGAGAAGCGTGGTGATGCGCCCGTCGTCGATGCCGTCGTCCGAGAGCGTGAACGCGAAGCGCTGGCGCGAGAGCTCGGTGTCGTCCAAGGCGAGGATCCGCACGCTGGTGTCCCACTGGCTGCCGGCGGGCAGCACGACCGCATCGGCAAACCAGTCGACCATTCCGTCTTCCGATTCCATCGACATCGTGCTGTGATCCGTGCCCTCCATCCCGACGTGGGTCAGCGGCACGCGCGTGGTCGAGCCTTCATCCAGGCGGTCGAGGCTCAGCTCGAAGGCAGGGGCCGCCGCCATTGCCTCGGTGGTGGTCACGACGACGCGGTTCACGCCCGGCCGGCCGGGCATTATCTCCATGCTCATGCCGGGCGTCACTTCGCCGAAGGCATCGGGGATCGGCTGGATCGCCACGCCTCTGACATCCTCGACCGGGGGCGTCGTGGCCAGCGCCGCGGTCATGACCAGCACGGCGATCGCGGCCATGGATTCCACCGTCAGGCGCGTGCGGAAGCCATTGAGCAAGGCGAGCATGCGGCCGCCGTCCAGGTAGTTCAGCCCGCCCATGGCGAATGCACCGGCCGCAAGCGCAGACTTCATGAGCAGGGTGCGGCCAAATTCGGTCTCGACGGTGACGAGCGTCCCGGTCTGGAGCCAGGCGGAATAGACGCCGGTGAGCCCCACCAGACCGATCGAGACCAGGGCCAACGCTGAAAAGCGAGGAACGTACGTTCTCAGCAGCGGCCGCACCTGGGAAGTCAGCAGGCTCGGCCGAAGGATCAGCGCCATCAGGCCAGCGAGCCCGCCGATCCAGACGGCCGCCCCGGCGACGTGCACCACCCCGCCGATGACCGGGCCCGGTCCGGGCAGCGCCGCCGCGTGCCCGGAGACGATCAGCAGGATGATCCCCACCAGGCCCGATGCCGCTGCTACAAGCCCGGACAGGCGGGCCGGAGCAACGAGCAGGACGCCAGCACCGAGCGCCGCCACGGTCGCACGCGCCAGTTGGAGCCCGCCGTTGCGCGTGCCGAGCAGATAGTCGGGCACCGATCCCGCTTCGAGGCCCGAGGCGACCGCCACCGCCATGGTTGCTGCGGCCGAGATCGCCATGCCCGCGGCCAGCAGGCGGATCAGGCGCATCGGCAGGAAGCCCTCGCGGATCACGACGCGGTGGAATACGGCGACGCCCAGCGCCAGGAGCAGCCCGAGGTAGGTGAGCCAGCGACCGATGACCCCGATCGCGTCGGTCTCCGTGTGGGTCATGCCACCGCCGGCCGCCTGCGGAGGTGCCTCCTGTCCCGCGCCGACGCCGAAGGTGAAGGAGCCCTCGGCGGTGTGGCCATCCACGGTCGACAGGGTGCGCCAGGTCAGCGAATAGATGCCGTCGGCGAGCTTCGGAGCCACGACCACCAGCGCGTACGGATCCTCCGGATCGATCTCGCCCGCAGCGCGCAGGATCGAGGTCCCGTCCTGAGCAACCACGTCGAGCGATGTCACCTGCGCCTCGAGCACTTCGCTGAAGATCAGCCGCAGCTCCGCAGGCGATTCCGCGACGATGGCTCCCGCCCCGGGCGAGCTTGCGATCAGCTGTGCGTGCGCCAGCACGCGGCTGCCCGCGGCGCCCGGGAGAGCCGGGGCCGCGAGCATCGCCATGAAGGCGATGACGCCCGACAGCCGCCACCAACGGGGGAAGCGCATCACGCCCGGCGTCGAGTCAGGGTCAGGCCGACTCTCCGTGCCCGTGGGGATGCTCCACCATGCGCATCGGCAGTTTGGGAAGCTGTCGCGGATCGGGATCGGGCTCGTACTCATCGGTGTCCGGGTTGACGACGTAGGTCCAGCGCGGCCCGTCGGCCGCGATCGCGCGCAGCGCATCCGCGAATGCGTCGACATCAGCGGTGGTGGAGCCCAGCCCGAGGCTCATGCGCGCGGCGCCGGGCAGGCGCTCGTGATGTCCGGCGCGGGCCTCGTCCAGCAGTCGATGCATCTCGCCGTCGTCCACGCGGAGGAGCCGCATCATGAGCGGGTGGGCGCAGAAGCAGCCATGGCGAATGCCGATGCCGTGCTCGGCCGAAAGGACCGCGGCGAGCAGGTCGTAGGGCATCTCGCCCATGTTGAAGGTGAGCAGGCCGACACGCGGATGCTCGGCTGGCCAGACGCGGTAGTGCTCGAAGCCGTCGACGCCGGCCAGTTGCTCCCGGGCATGCGCCAGCAGGTCGGCCTCCTCGGCGGCGATGCGGTCCATGCCGACGCTGCTGAGCGTGTCGCAGGCGACCCCCAGCGCCACGGCGCCGATCACGTTGGGCGAGCCGGCCTCCTGGCGGTCGGGAAGATCGGCCCAGAGCGTTTCATCCACGGTGACGAGCTTCACGGCTCCGCCGCCACGCAGGAACGGATCGCCGGAAATCAGCCAGTCGCGCTCGCCGATCAGGGCGCCCGCGCCATACGGTGCGTACAGCTTGTGGCCGGACATGGCCAGGTAATCGATCCCGTCGCGCTGCATGTCGATGGGCGCGTGCGGCGCCAACTGCGCGGCGTCCACGAGCAGCCGCGCGCCGTTGTCATGGGCCAGCCGCGCGATGTCGGCGAGCGGCCAGATCTCGCCCGTCACGTTGCTGGCACCGGTGACGGCCACCAGATGAGGGTCTTCGCACCGCGGCAGGTCGCGGAGCGTGGCCTCGATCTGTTCGAGCATCTCCGCGGGCGTCTCCGGCACCGGGAGGTAGCGGACCCCGATCCGCTTCCAGGGCAGGAGGTTGGCGTGGTGCTCGCCGGCGAATGCGATCACGTGTGTGCCCGCCGGCAGCGTGCCGGCCAGCAGGTTGATGGAGTCGGTGGTGTTGCGCGTGATGATCACCGCGTCGTCGTGGCGTCCATGTACGAAGCGCCGAATCGACTCGCGCGCGCCCTCGTATGCGGCGGTCGATGCGCGCGATTTGAAGCCCGCGCCGCGGTGGACGCTCGAGTACCAGCCCAGCAGCTCCTCGACGGCATCGTGCACCGCCTGGAGGGCGGGAGCCGATGCGGCGTAGTCGAGATTCACATAGCGGCGCGTCCCGCCGGTGACGAGCGGCACCTCGGTCTCGGCGCCCACCAGGCGCAGGAGATCGCTGCCGTGCAGAGGAGCCTGGTGGGTGGCCGTCATCGGCCTCATCCTACCCCCGCTGTCACGGCAGGAAGACGAGCTTTGCAGCGGCAAGCACGAGCACGAACGCGAGCACCCGACGCAGGTCGAGAATGCTGAACCTGGCGGCGCCCAGCCCTGAGCCGATGAGTCCGCCGGCCGCAACGGCCACGACCCAGATCGGGATGGCGGGCGGAAGACTGAAGCCGCCGGCGAGAAGCCCGGCCAGCCCGGCCAGCGAGTTGACCAGGATGAACGCGCCCGAGAGCCCAGCGGCATCCCGAGTGCCGGTCCATGCGGCAAGGACCAGCAACGGCGTCAGGAAGATGCCGCCACCGGTGCCCGTCAGACCCGCCAACAGGCCGATGCCGGCGCCGGCCACCACGCCGGGTATCGGCGGAACGGTAGCCTCCTCTTCGTTATCGGTCGGTGCGGCCGCGGTCGCCAGGCGCCAGGCGCCCGCCACGAGCACCAGCGCCACCAGGGGCCGATAGACCTCGTGCGGCAGCTCGATGCTGCCGCCCAGGAAGGCCATGGGAACCGAGCCGATCGCCAGCGGCACCAGGCTGCGCCACGGCAAATGCCCGGCCCGGCTGAACCTGACGATCACGATGCTTGCCACGAACAGGTTGAGCACCAGCGCGGTCGGCCGCATCGTCTCGGGTGCCACCCC
>JACDBS010000128.1 GCA_013694795.1 Chloroflexota bacterium
GCGCCGGGCAGCGGCACAAGACCCAGCACGCACGGCTCGCCCGAGCAGCGGCCGTTGCTGCCGTCGGCGTCGAAGACCGCCACGCCGCCGGCGGTTGCCGGATGCTCGTCGGTGGCGGCCAGCGGTCCGGTGAGCGCCATGACGATCTGGTCGTCGCCGCTTCCACGCACCAGCAACGGACCGATGAGAGGCGCCTCGACCGCCTCGATCTCGTCGTCGGCGCGCGGCTCCAGTGTCAACGCGTC
The DNA here is from genome assembly GCA_013694795.1 of Chloroflexota bacterium. GTDB lineage: Bacteria > Chloroflexota > Limnocylindria > QHBO01 > QHBO01 > JACDBZ01. The sequence continues at coordinate 246 of JACDBS010000128.1, forward strand.
CAGGTACACCACCGCGTTGCGCGCCGGATCGGTGACGACCACCCAATCGGCGTCCTCGGCCTCGACGCCCTGCACGTAGCCGATGCCCGCGTACGCGCCCTCGGCGGTCGCGCGGATGGCATCGGTCTCGGGCTCCACGATGGTGATTCCACCCGCTCCGCGCAGCAGAATCGGGTCGGTCGCACCGTCCGGCACGAAGATCTGGCTGACCACGTCAAGGCCGGACTCGATGGGAGGCCCGGTCGGAGGCGCCCGGCCATCCGGAGAGGCGAGCATCCCCGCCAGCTCGTACGTCTCGACGGTTCCGCTGTCTGAACGGCCGACGAGAAGTCGCGTCGCGTTGGCGTCGTAGGCCAGCGTCGCGATTGGCCCTCCCGCGCTCCAGCGCCCATATTCCTCGCCGGTTGCCGCATCCGATGCGACGACCTGCGGGCCGCCGTCGGTGGTGAACGAGATCGAGCGATCCTGGCCGGTCGATGAGCGCCGCGGGGTAACCGTCAGGCTGGGCACCGGAGCGTCGAGGGGCTGGCTTCCGACCACGGTGTTCGGGTCGGCGACCACGATCCCGGCCGCGATGAGGTACTTCGCCAGCATAGGGTGCGTCCACTCGTAGACATCGCGGTCCCAGCCGTTCTGCCAGCCGCTCAGGAACTCCGTCGCGGAGCGCGCGTGATAGACCTCGTCGAAATGTTGGCCGCGTGGCACGTCCAGGCGCCAGAGACGGAAGACGAGCGCGAAGGCGACAAGCGCCAGCAGGATGAGTGCGTCGCGCCGATTGAGCCGCCGCCCGAGCTCGTGCAGGTAGGCGTCGGCTGGGTTGGGAGCCAGCCAGCGCGGGTGAGCGGTCGCATGTACCGGCGCGCGCACCATGCGCGGCGCCCGCCGCGGAGGAGGACGAACCGGCTCCGCGAGCGCATCGGACCCTGGCGCGGTCAAGCCAAGGCGCAACGAGCGCCAGGTGACCACACCCAGCACCACCACGATCATCACGCCCAGCAGCCAGATGCCGCCATCGGTGAACAGAGTGGAGGTGAGGAAGGCGTCCTGGGGCATCGGCGCGCCGTCCGCGCCCGGGTTCATCACGCCGGAGGCGAAGGACCAGTCCTCGGTATAGACCCAGTAGATGTTCGCGAAGAAAGTGACGGAAAGGCCGGCATAGACCCACGGCCAGATGCGAGCGGAGAAGACGAGGAGCGCGCCAAGCGCAAGCGCAGGGAAGAGGTAGCGCTCGTGGACGCGGGTGGGGAGGACGAAGAAGGCGATGGCCACCAGCAGCGACGCGACCAGCACGCCGCGCAGGTCATCGCGGCGAGCCACCTGCCACAGCGCGAACAGAGCAACCAGCGCGAACAGGGTCGCCCCGACCTGCTGCCACGTCAGGGCCAGTCCCCCGAGCGACAGACCCACCACCCTGTCGTCGCCCCAGATCAGCGTGTCGCCCAGGCCGCTCCACGGGTTACGCCACGGGTTGAAAGCGTTGATCGAGAGGCCTGTATAGATCCCGGCAGCCTCGCAGAATTTCCCTATGAGACTGGTGGATGGATCCGCCGCCGACAGGAACCCCAGGCAGGATCGTCCGCCTTCGGCGCTCGGGGCGTAGATGGTCATCCCGAACGGCCACATCGCCAACGTCAGCGAACCGAGTCCGGTGGCGAGCGAGGTGAGCACGCGCAGGGGATCTCGCCGGCCGCGCAACGCCGCATCCGAGGAGCGCCCCAGCAGGTGGCGCTTGATGCCCACGATGGCGACGATTGGGATGAGGAAGGCGAACTGGAACTTGACCAGCAGCGCGACCACTGCACCGAGCGCCGCCGCCTCCGTCCATCCTCGCGCCAGCGCGTAGATCGTGGCCAGCAGCACCAGGGTCCCGACCGAGTCGATCTGGCCCCACACGGCCGAATCGAAGATGGTGCCGGGGTTGAAGAGGTAGAGCGTTGCGACGGCAAGGCCCAGCGGCTCCGAGCTGAGCCCGAGATTCGCGCTCGAGATGAGTTCGCGACCCCAGCGGCGCCCGATCACGAACAGCAGCCAGGCGACACCGATGTCGGCCGCGATGCCCGGGATCTTCACCAGCCCACTCGTCGCATCCTGGCCGACCAACGGAGCCAGCAGGCCGCCGATGCTGCCGAGCACCCAGAGGACGTAGAGGTAGCCGGGCGGGTAGTCGCTGAAATAGCCCTGCTCGTAGAAGTGGGCTGGTCCCAGCCTTGCCATGCGCTGGCCCCAGTCGGTGAAGTCGCCGATGTCGATCGCGAAGCCGCTCAACGGCAGGTAGACGACCGCGATGAAGACACGCACGGCAAGGCCGACCAACAGGATCGTCGTGAGGATCGTGCCGGCGTCAAGCCGCCGCAGGGAGTCGAGAATCACCACGCCCCGTCGGCCGACGGGGTCGCGGTTCATCAGGTGTGGCGCTCCCGTGGGGCGCGCCGAGTCGTGGCACGCCAAGGTGGCGGTGAGTATACATCGGGCTTTGGACGGTCTCCGAAGGCGCGCGGTTGCGGCCCGCCGGGTCCCGGTACCGTACGATGCGCACCAGTGACCGATCTCGAGCGCCCGCGCCTGACCTTCTTCTTTCCGGCGTACAACGAGGAGGAGAACGTCGCCGAGACGGTGCGGAGAGCCCTCGACGAGATCGGCGCGCTGGTGGACGGTTCGATCGAGGTGCTGATCGTCGACGACGGCTCCACCGACGGCACACCCGAGCTGGCCGATGCGCTGGTCGGCGCCGACCCGCGCGTTCGGGTTCACCACCAGGAGAATCGCGGCTACGGCGGTGCCCTGCGCGCCGGAATCACCCATGCCCGCGGGGAGCTCATCTGCTTCAGCGACGGCGACCTTCAATTCGACCTGCGCGAGATGTCGCGCCTGCTCGAGCGCATGTCGGACGAGCGCCGGCCGGTCGGCGCGGTGATCGGGTACCGCATCAGGCGTCGCGACCCGCCGCACAGGGTCTTCATCGCCAGGACATACAACGCCATCGTGTCCGCGCTGTTCGGCCTGCGCGTGCGCGATATCGACTGCGCCATGAAGCTCTTCCGCCGCACCGTCTTCGACGGCCTGCGGCTCCAGACAGACTCGCCCTTCCTATCGGCCGAGCTGCTCATCAAGCTGCGCGCCCGGGGCGAGCGGATCGCGCAGGTCGGGGTGAACCACTACCCGCGCGCGGCGGGCACGAACACTGGGGCCAGCTTCCGAAAGATCCTCCGCACATTCCGTGACATCGGAAGGCTGCGCTGGGCGCTCTGGACCCGTCGTTCCGAGGTGCTGGGCGCGCCGCGCCGGTAGCTAGGACTCCTCGGAGCTCGCGCCCGCTTCGCCCTTCCCGGGCAGGTCGACGTCGAGCGAGTTGACGAACTCCCGGAAAACGGCAAGCCGTTCCTCCTCCTCGGCCGTGCCCTCCTCCGTGCTGTCCGGCTCGACGCCGGCCTCGTCGAGCACGCGCTCGTCGACGTAGATGGGCGATCCCGTGCGCACGGCCACCGCGATGGCATCCGAGGTGCGCGAGTCGACCTCCGTCTCGTCACCGCTCGACATCTCAACATAGAGCCGAGCGTGGTAGGTGCCCTCGACGACGTGCGTGACGACGACGCGGCTGATGCTCGAGCCGAGCGCCCCCAGGACGCTGACGAGCAGGTCATGCGTGAGCGGCCGGTCGGCGCTGAGTCCCTGGAGGCGCATGGCGATGGCGTTGGCCTCGGATGGACCGATCCAGATCGGGAGGTATCGATCACGCTCGGACTGTTTGAGGATGACGACGTGCTGGCTGGAGAGCATGTGCACGCGCACGCTCTCGACCACCATCTCGATGAGCCGCACCCGGCCGAACGGCTGCTCCGCCATGGACCGATTCTAGCGGCGTCTAGTCGAGCACGAGCCGTAGGACGCCGTCGGCGGTGAGCACGTAGGCGATCGGCGGACCATCGGCGACGGAGGTCACCGACATGGCGCGCACATCGTCGAGGATGCCGGCGCGGTCCCCCGAAAGCGGCGCCATCCATTGCCGCACGAACGCCCCGTCGGCTCGCTGGAAGCCGATGATCCTTGCGTTCGCCGCGTCGTACACGTACAGGAACTCGCGGTCGCCGACGGTGGCGCCATCGAGGATCCGGTAGTCGAGCCGTGGGCGCACCTGCGCGTCGGGGGGCGCATCGAGCGAATAGTCGGACTGGTCGCGCGGCGAGCCGAAGTCGACGCGGGTCACCGTATCGGCGTACAGCAGCCAGGCGTTGACGTCGACTCGCAGGTCGCGCGCATCGCGCGGGTCCAGGTCGGGTGCATCGGTCAGGAAGAGCTCCGCCGGATCGGGATAGTTGACCGGGATGATGGCCGGCGGCGTCCAGCGCCGGATCTCCCCCGTCTCGCCGTCCACCAGGTACAGGTTGAAGATCTCGAGCGGCGGGCGGTGTTGAAGAGCGCCGATGAGCGTTGTCTCCGAGCTCAGCGCCTCAACGCCGTTGAGCTCCATTCGTCGCGGGATGCGCTCGGCCAGGTCAATCCTCCACGCCCCACGCTCACGGTCGATGATCACGATGTCGGTGGCGGCGGTGGCGATCAGCCACGGGTCGCCGGGCACGTCTCCGGACTCGAAAGCCTGCCCGGCGCGGTAGATGATGCCGGTCGTGCCGTCCGCGGGATCAAGGCGGATGATCCGCCCCCGACCGTTCTCAAGGATCCACAGCGACCCGTCGCTGGCCGCCACCATGTCTGCCGCTTCCACGTCCTCGAAGGCCGCGGCAAGGTCGACCACGCTGCTCGCCTGGGCAAGGCGCGCAACGCTGTAGAGGGCGTCCAGGCGTCGGTCGACCCTTGCGCGCAACGACTCCAGTTGGTCGTCCGCCACCCCGGCCCCCGCGGCTCGCTGCACGGCGTCGCGGGCATCCGCAAGGAGGCCGGTGGCCAGGTCAGGATCCCGATCGACGAGGTCCGCGCCATCAATCCGATCCTCGACCTCGCGCACCAGCGCGACGGCTTCCGCGATCGCCTCGCGCGC
>JACDBS010000153.1 GCA_013694795.1 Chloroflexota bacterium
GGCGCAGCGCCTCGGCGGCCCGAAGGTCGTCGGCGATGGCGAGGCGCAGCATGCGGCGCACACCGTCGTGGTACGGGCCGGCGGCCTCGAGCGCATCGGTCAAAGCGTCGCGCGCCGCGTACAGACGGTCGATCGGATCGGTCGACAGCTCCGGCGCTCCGCCGCCGAGGTCGCGAACGAAGGCGACATCCTGGCGCTCGATCGCGTCGAGCTGCTCGGCGGCAGCCGACGGATCGGCCTCGTCCAGCGCCAATGCCAGCTCCTCGCGCGCCAGCTCCAGCCAGCGCAGCCAGGTGGCGAACTCCTCGTCCGACGGCGGCAGCTCGTCAAGCGTGAAGGCAGCGCGCCGACCATCCGCCGCGGCGGCGCGCTCGACCTCGTACCAGTTGTCGCCCACGAAGCTCGGCATGTGCTCCCCTCTGTCGCGCAACCAGGCGGTGAAGCGGCTCACGCGCATCGGCATGGCAGCCGCCGCCTCGTCTTCAGTGGATGCGAAGACGGCGCAGCCCGGGAACTCGGCCGCGTACGCGCCAACCAGGCCCTTCCCATCGACATCGGTCTCGATGAAGATCGCGTGCGGCATCGTACCGGCCACCTAGGGACGCCTCCTGCGCGGAGGTCTGCGTCGCGAACCGGCGGCCACGACGTTGGGCGTGGTCTGGGTGCTGAAGACACGTGACGATTCCGAGCCGCGCCGGCCGTTGGTCGACCCATCAGCGGCGGCCGCGTACACCTCGGCCGGGATCGAGCCGGGGGCGGCGGCCAGCTCCTCGCGCAGGCGGCGAAGCTGGAGCACCTCGTCGCGCAGCGCGGCGGCCCGCTCGAACTCGAGGTTGCGCGCCGCCTCCTTCATCTGCGCCTCCAGGCGGCCCATCATGGCGGCCAGCTCCGCCGGCTCCTTGCCTTCGACCTGGAGCTCGGCGCGCTCCTCGGCAACGCGGCGCAGGCCCTCGTGGATGTCGCGGATCTCCTTGATGATCGTCTCCGGCGTGATGCCGTGCTCGGCGTTATAGGCGGTCTGCCTCACGCGACGGCGATCCGTCTCGTCAATCGCCTTGCGCATCGAATCGGTGACGCGATCGGCGTACATGATCACCCGTCCGCCGATGTTGCGCGCCGCCCGGCCGATGACCTGGATCAGGGAGCCGCCGGAGCGCAGGAAGCCCTCCTTATCAGCGTCGAGGATGGCGACGAGCGTCACCTCCGGCAGGTCCAGGCCCTCCCGCAGCAGGTTGATCCCCACGAGCACGTCGTACACGCCCAGGCGCAGGTCGCGCAGGATCTCGATGCGCTCCAGCGTATCCACCTCGGAGTGGAGCCACTGGACCTTGATGCCCAGCTCGGCGAGGTAGTCCGCCAGGTCCTCGGCCATCTTCTTCGTGAGCGTGGTGACGAGCACCCGCTCCCCGCGCTCGACGGTGGCGCGGATCTCGGCCAGCAGGTCGTCGATCTGTCCGGCAGTCGAGCGCACGGTGATCGTGGGGTCCACGACCCCCGTCGGCCGGATGAACTGCTCCGCGACATTGTCGGCGCGCTCCGTCTCGTACGGCCCGGGCGTGGCCGACATATAGACCACCTGGCTCATATGGTCCTCGAACTCGTCGAAGGTCAGCGGCCGGTTGTCGAGGGCCGATGGCAGCCGGAATCCGAAGTCGACCAGGATCTCCTTGCGGGTCCGATCGTTCTTGTACATGCCGTGGACCTGCGGGATGGTGATGTGGCTCTCGTCCACGATGAGCAGGAAGTCGGTCGGGAAGTAGTCGATCAGCGTCCACGGCCTGCTGCCCGCCTCCCTGCCGGCCAGGTGGCGCGAGTAGTTCTCGATGCCGGAGCAATAGCCCACCTCGCGCATCATCTCGAGGTCGAACAGCGTGCGCTGCCGGAGGCGGGCCGCCTCCAGGTCGCGTCCCTGGTCGTTGAGCCAGCCGACGCGCTCCTCCATCTCCGCGTCGATCTTCTCCACCGCGGCCAGCAGCTTGTCGCGGGGCGTCACGTAGTGCGATGCGGGGTACAGGTTGACCTCGCTCCGCTCGGCGAGCACCTCGCCGGTGAGATCGTCGATCTCGACGATGCGCTCCACCTCGTCGCCGAAGAAGTCGACCCGCACCACGTACTCGCCGTGCGGCGGCTGAACCTCGAGCACGTCGCCGCGCACCCTGAACTTCGCGCGGCCCAGGGCCGCGTCGTTGCGCTGGTACTGGAGGTCCACCAGGTGACGCAGGATCCCATCGCGCCTGTAGTGCCCGCCGCGCTTGAGGCTGATGACGGTGGCGCCGTAGTCAACCGGAGCGCCGAGCCCGTAGATCGCGGAGACTGAGGCCACGATCACCACGTCGCGCCGCTCGAAGAGCGCCCGCGTGGCGTTGTGTCGCAGCCGGTCGATCTCGTCGTTGCGGGACGAGTCCTTCTCGATGTACGTATCGGTCCGAGGCAGGTAGGCCTCCGGCTGGAAGTAGTCGTAGTAGCTCACGAAGTACTCGACCGCGTTGTCGGGGAAGAATTCCCTGAACTCCTGGTAGAGCTGCGCGGCGAGCGTCTTGTTGTGCGCCATGACCAGCGTCGGGCGCTGGACCGCCTCGATCAATTTGGCCGCGGCGAATGTCTTTCCCGTGCCCGTTGCGCCGAGCAGCACCTGGTGCCTCAGCCCACGCTCGAGGCCATCGACCAGCGAGGCGATCGC
>JACDBS010000155.1 GCA_013694795.1 Chloroflexota bacterium
CCGCGCCTCGACGAGCGCGAGTTCGAGCGTCTGAAGGCGGAGCGCCTCAACGACATCCTCCAGGCGCGCTCCGATCCCGGCCGCCTCGCGGACGAGAGCTTCCTGCGCGAGGTGTACGCCGCCGACATGCCGTACGGCCGCCTCTCCGCAGGAACGCCCGAGAGCGTCGGCGCCCTCGATGTGGCCGCGGCACGAAACTTTCATGCCAGCCGGTACGCACCCAAGATCGCCGATATCGTCATCGCCGGCGCCATCGAGTCCGACGCGGCGCTGGCCGAGGTCGAGCGCCACCTGGGCGAATGGAGCGGCAATGGCACGGGTCATCGGACCTTCGAGCCTCGCCAGCGCAGCGGGCGCCGGGTCGTCCTGGTGGATCGGCCCGGCTCCGTGCAGAGCGAGCTGCGGGTGGGCCATCTCGGCATCGATCGCCATCACCCGCGCTACTTTCCGGCCCTCGTCATGGCCGCGCTGCTCGGCGGAGTCTTCAGCAGCCGCCTCAACCTGCGGCTGCGGGAGGAGCTCGGATACACCTACAGCGCGCGGTGCTCCTTCGATGCGCGCCGTGCGCTCGGACCATTCACTGCGACCGCGGCGGTGCAGACCGAGGTCACGGTCGATGCCATTCGGGAGCTACTGGGCCAGCTGGAGCGTATGCGCGTCGAGGCACCCGTGCCCGACGAGCTGGCAGAGGTCCGCGACTTCCTGGTTGGCATCTTCCCGCTGCGCTTCGAGACGACCACCGGCATCGCGACGGCCATCGAGCCCCTGGCGGTGTACGACCTGCCCGACGACTATTGGCACACCTATCGCTCGCGGCTGGAGACGGTCACCGCCGACGACGTGCTTGGCGCCGCGCGCGAGCTGGTTCGTCCCGACGAGGCTCTCATCCTCCTCACCGGCGATGCCGCGCTTCTTCGCGATGACCTGGCGGCGGCTGACCTCGGCCCGCTCGAGGTCGTCCCAGCCCAGGCATGACCTGGGTCGCCTGTTCCTCGGCAGGTGCCAACCACGATCGGCCATAAGCCGGTTGGAAAGGTCCCTAGCCGAGCATCTGGCGCAGCGCCGCGATGAGGAGGGCGTTCTCGTCGCTGGCGCGGGCGGTCGCGCGCAGCCAGCCCGCCATCGGTCCGGCGGGGTATTCGCGCAGCACGAGGCCGCGCTTCAGCAGCGCGCCGGCGAGCGCGGCCGCGTCCGGCGGGCGGAAGGTGACGAAGTTGCCCAGGCCGTCGAGCACCTCGCAGCCCTGCTCGCGCAACGCGTCGGCCAGGCGTCGCTGCTCGAGCATGATGGCCACGTGGCGGACGGTCGCGGCTTCGTGATCGGCCAGGGCGCCCAGTGCGAGCGCCTGGGTGGCAAGGCTCACCGACAGCGGCAGGCGCAGGGCGTCGAAGCGCTGCGCCAGTCCTTCGGGGACGACCAGGTAGCCGATCCGCGCGCCGGCAAGCCCGTATGCCTTGGCCAGCGAGCGCAGGACGACGACGTTGTCGAGATCGTCCATGAGCGGAATCGCATCGACGTCGAGGGCGCCGGAAGCGACCGCGAACTCCAGGTACACCTGGTCGACCGCGACAACGGCCTCGAGCCCGCTCGCAAGCTCCCGCAGCTCGGAGAGCGAATAGGCATCACCGGTGGGATTGTTCGGCGAGCAGACCCACACCAGGCGCGCGCCGTCCGACTCGGCTGGGCGGCGGATCGCCGATGGCGGCTGACGCCGGGATGGGTGCTCCCGCGTGATGGTGGTGACCGAGGCGCCGGCCAGACCGGCCTCCACCGCGAACATCGGGAAGGTCGGCGCGGGAATGACGACGGCGTCTCCCGGCCCGACAACGGCAGCCGTCACGAGGCGAATCAGCTCATCAGCTCCGGCGCCGGGAATCACGCGGTGCGGCGGGACCCCGATGGTCGAGCCGATCGCCGCCCGCAGCCGCCTGTAGCCGAGGTCGCCGTACTCCACCGCCTCGGCGGGATCCCAAGAACGCCAGGCCTCGACCGTCGCCGGCAGCGGCCCCCCGCCGAGCGTGTTCATGTCGAAGCGGATGATCCGGTCCTCGGTGAGCCCGACCGATGCCGCCAGCCCCGCGTCGGATGGCTCGAGCGGGTATGGCTGGATCGGTCCACGAAGCCGCAGGAGCCGATGCGGATCGCGTCTCACGGGGCTGCGGCCGGCCAGCGAAGCGTGAAGACGGCCCCCGGGCGCCGCCGTTCCAGCTGGACCGATCCGCCCATCGCATTCATCGACGCGCGGACCAGGTAGAGCCCCAACCCCAGCCCGCGCCCGACGGCGACGCGTTCGAGGAAGAGGCGGTCGGCGAGCTCGTCGGCGATACCGGGGCCCTGGTCGATGACGCGGAGCTTCACCATCTCGCCGGCCTCGACCTCCACCTGGATCGGTGCCCCCGGCGACGAGTAGCGGTCCGCATTGGTGAGTAGGTTGGTGATCGCCTGCTCCGACAGCGCCCTGTCGCCAACGACGACGACACCCGAGGGCATGTCCAGGATGACCTCGCGCACGGAGCCGCGAGTGCGCAGCCGCTCAATGGCTTTGCCAAGCGCCGGGGCAAGGTCGAACGGCTCTCGCGTGGCGTTGACGTGGCCCGTATCGGCGCGCGAGTAGAGCTCTAGCCGCTCCAGGATGCCGATGGCGGCATCTACCGACTCCAGCGCCCGCGCGCCATGGCTGGCCGCGCGCTTCGGGAGATTGGGGTCTCGCTGCGCCAGCTCGGTTCGCGCCTTCGCCACCGCGAGCGGGTTGCGCAGCTCGTGCGCAACGAAGCTGGCAAAGCGGGACAGGCGCCGACGCTCGTCCTCCTCCTTGCCGACGTCACGCAGCAGGAGCACCGCGCCGCCGCCCGGGATGGGGGTGCCTTCGACGTCGACCATCACGTCGCGTCCGGACATCGGGATGCGCAGGATGTGTCGCCGCCGGATCGTCTCCGACTGTGCAACGACCTGCGGCCAGTGTTCCCGATCGAGGGTGAGGCCGTGCTCGTCGCGCGGCTCGGTCGTGCGTCCCCACTCCTCCAGGGGCATCTCGACAAAGCTGCGCCCGAAGAGACGCAGCGCCGCGCGGTTGCCGTATGTTCCCCGGAGTCCGTCGTCGTACACGATCAACGGCTCCGGTATGGCCTCGGCCACCTCCTCCAGCCTCGCCCGCTCTCGTTCGGCCGTGGCCAGCGCGAGCGTGACCTCCTGGCGCGCGAGCTCGAGGTTGGTCCGTTCTCCGTCAGCCTCCCGGTGCGCGAAGAGGGCACTGTCGCGCGCCTCGATGGCGGTGGCGCGAAACCGCTCCGCGCGCCGAAGCAGGACGATGATGACGGGCGCGGCGATGCCGAACGAGACAAGTCCCAGGAGATCCCCCGCCTGCGGGCCTGGAATGCCTCCGAATGCCGTCAGGCCGATGAGAGTTCCGAGTGACAGGACGAATGCGACGACCGCCGCGAACCACCCCAGGAGCAGCCCGACAACGCTGACCGCGAGCAGCGGCAGATTGCTGATGAAGAGCTGCTCCTCACCGAAGGCGGCAGCCAGCCCCGCGCTGAGCAGGACGCCCGCGAGGCCGATGATGCCGCCCAGGACGGCCCGCGCAGATCCAGGCAACATCACGATCCGGCGGATGAGCGGCATCCGTCGTCCGGGCTTGGGCTCCATGCTCCTACGCTAGCAGGTCGGCCTCGAGCGGCTCCTTCCGGCGATCACGACGTCGGGCACGCGCCAGCCGCTCGCGGGCGGCCGAGATGCGGCGCCACGGGCCGTGGACGCGACGCGGGTCGAGCGCCGCCGGACGATCGCCGCGCGCGATCTCGGCCAGCAGCGTCGAGGCACGGTCGAGCTGCCCGGCCTCGGTCAGCACCTGGACGAGGCTGAACCAGCGGCCCGGCTCCGTAACGGGCACGGCCATGACGCGCTCCACCAGCTCGACCGCGCGCCCCACGTTCTTGACGCGCCGATGCGCCACGATGGCGACACGGTAGTCGGTGAAGCTTGGCTCGAGGCCCAGCGACTCGAGGAAGTTCAGGAGCAGCTCGGCGTTCTCGGCACGCTGCAGCGCGGGCCCGCGCCGCACATGCTGGTCACGGTACTCGCCCAGCAGGATGCGCAGCTCACGCTCGGCCCAACGCCCCTGCGGACTGCCCGGCCCGTGACGCTCACCGATGCCGGCCACGATCATGGCGCCCCGCAGCTCCTCGCCGGCGGTGATGTAGGCCTCGCGCAGCCCGGTATCCACGATCTCGGCCAGGGGCGGGTCCTGGGCCACCATGCGCTCGATGGTGCCCAGCCAATCGTCGATCCGACCATGCTCCGCGTAGTGGCGGGCGGCGTATCGCAGCCAATAGCGCTCGGTGTGCTCGCGCCAGTCCTTCCCGGCGATGTGGTTCTCGACGATCCAGCGCTCCTGCGCCACCGGTCCCGCCATGAAGATCTCGGCCGGCACCCGGAAGCCGGCCACGGAACGCCACTGTGGCTGGTGCCAGGGGCTCGGCTCGCCCGGCTCGACACGCGTCCTTGTTCGCGGGTGGGTGCCCCGCCTCGCCTCCCCCTCATCCAGCGGCCAGTCCAACGTTGCCGCGCGGCCGGCTTCCAGGGCATGGTCGTAGTGCAGGCGCCGCACCGGATCGCGCAGCTCGGCCCACGCGCGGTTGAGGATCGAGGTGCGCCGCGTGGCGACGTCCGAGGAAGGTGCGCGATCGGGGTGATGGCGCAGGACGGCCTCGCGAAAGGCGACGCGCAGGCGGTCACCCGAGGCGGACGGCTCGGTGCCGAGGACCTCGTAGTAGTCGCGCGCTTCGCTGCGGGTCGCACTGGTGGCGGGCATCCGATCGAGTCTAGCGCCGCACTCCGGTGGCTCATCGGTTCGCTATGCTGCGTCCCATGCCTGCGACGCCCACGCCCGGCCAGGCCCGGGCAGGCCATCTCCTGATCATCGGTGGGGCCGAGGACAAGCTCCGCCAGCGCCAGATCCTGGCACGCTTCGTTGCGCTGGCCGGTGGCACCGATGCGCGCGTCGTGGTCATCTCGACCGCCTCCTCCCTGGGCGACGAGGCAACGGACCTGTACAAGTCCCTCTTCCGCCAGATGGGCATCGCCGACGTGCGCGGCATGCGTCCGCTGGTGCGCGAGGATGCGAATGACCGGCGCCTGGTCGGCGCGCTCGACGACGCGACCGCCATCTTCATGACCGGCGGCAACCAGTTGCGCCTGTCAAGCGTGATCGGCGGCACCCTGCTGGGCAGGGAGCTCATCGAGCGCCATCGCCATGGCGCCATCGTCGCCGGCACCAGCGCGGGGGCGTCCGCCATCGCCAGCCACATGGTCGCCTTCGGCACCAGCGGCGCCACGCCGAAGCAGCGCATGACCCAGATGAGCGCCGGCCTGGGGCTGCTCCCCGGCGTCCTGATCGACCAGCACTTTGACCAGCGCAACCGCATCGGACGTCTCCTGGCCCTGGTGGCGCAGTCGCCGGCGCTGCTCGGCATCGGCATCGACGAGGACACCGCGGCGCTCGTCAGTCCGAAGGGCGTGCTGGAGGTGCTCGGCAAGGGTTCCGTGACGATCCTCGACCCCGCCCACATTCAGACCGATGCGTACGAGGTCAAGCGCCACCGGCCGATCATGGTCTCCGGGGTCACGCTCCACTCGCTGCCGTCCGGCTACCGCTTCGACATCGCCCGGCGGCGCCTGATGGCGCCCCTTCGCCCGGTGAGCGCCACCGACCGCGAGCTCGCCAGCCTCCAGGCCGCGACCAATCGGACGCGTCGCCTCATTCGCAGCATCGCCGCTGAGGGTGCCGATGACACCGCCCCCGAGCGCGCGCGCCGCCGCGCCCTCCGCGCACGGCGCATGGACGAGCAGGCCAGCGAGTGACGGCCACCCGAAGATCTCGGGCAACCGCCAATCCGCCGGCGGGCGCGGTTCCCCGGGCGGAGCTGAAGATCATCGAGACGCGCGTCTACCGCGGGCCGAACTACTGGAACTACGACCCGGCCATCAAGCTCATCGTCGACCTCGGCGTCCTGGAACACTTCCCCTCGAACACCCTCCCCGGATTTACCGAGGCGCTGCTGGAGATGCTTCCAGGCGTCGGCCAGCACACCTGCGGAACGGGCAAGGCCGGCGGTTTCGAGCTCCGCCTGACCGAGGGCACCTGGGCGGGGCATGTGGCCGAACACATCGCGCTGCAGCTCCAGCGCGAAGCGGGCGCCGAGGTCGGACGCGGCAAGACGCGTGGCACGGGAGAACCGGGTCGCTATCACGTCGTCTATTCCTACGGCGAGGAGAGCGTCGGGGTGGTGGCCGGCAAGCTCGCGGTCAGGCTCGTCAACCACCTGGTCGAGGCGGAGCCCGATTTCGACTTCGGGGCTGAGCTCGAGCGCCTCATCCTGCTCGCCGAGCGCGCCGCCTTTGGCCCCTCCACGCAGGCCATCCTGGACGAAGCTGCGCTGCGCGACATACCGTCCATCCGCCTCAACGACCAGTCGCTGGTGCAGCTGGGGCACGGCATCCACCAGAAGCGGATCCGCGCCACCATGACCAGCCTGACCGGCTCGCTTGGAGTGGACATCGCGTCTGACAAGAAGCTCACGAACCGGCTCCTGGCGGCCACCGGGGTCCCGGTCCCGCGCTCGGAGGTGGTGCGCGACGAGGACGGCGCCGTTGCCGCCGCGGGGCGCATCGGCTTTCCGGTTGCGGTCAAGCCGATCGACGGCAACCACGGCCGCGGGGTGATGCTCAACCTCGCCGATCCCGATGCCGTGCGCGGCGGCTACCGCGCGGCGCGCTCACAGAGCCGAGGCGGGGGCGTCGTGGTCGAGACGTACCTGACGGGGAACGACTATCGCTGCCTGGTCATCGGCGGCGTCCTGCGGGCGGTCGCGCAGCGCGTGCCGGCGCACGTCGAGGGGGACGGGAAGCACACCATCACCGAGCTCGTGGAGACAGCCAACGCCGATCCGCGTCGTGGCATTGGCCATGAGAAGGTGCTGACCCGCATCAAGGTCGACGACGAGTCGGTTGGCTACGCGCGCGAGCAGGGACTCGAGCTCTCCGACGTTCCGCCGCGCGGCCAGCGGGTCTATCTGAAGCGCACCGGCAACATGAGCACCGGCGGGATCAGCATCGACCGCACCGAGGAGGCTCATCCGGACAATGTCGAGCTCGCGGAGCTGGCCGCCCAGGTCGTCGGCCTGGACATTGCCGGCATCGACCTCGTCTGCCCCGACGTCAGCCTGCCGGTGCGCGAGACGGGTGGAGGGATCGTCGAGATCAACGCCGCTCCCGGATTCCGGATGCACACGAACCCGACCGAGGGCGAGGCGCAGTACGTCGCCAAGCCCGTGATCGACATGCTCTTCCCGCCCGGAGCCGATGCGCGCATCCCGATCGTGGCCGTGACCGGCAGCAACGGCAAGACCACCACCGCCCGGATGATCGCCCACATCATGAAGGGGATGGGCCGCAAGGTCGGCCTGACCAGCACCGATGGCATCTACGTCGACGGGCGCATCGTGCGCCGAGCGGACGCGTCCGGGCCGAAGTCCGCGTCGATGGTGCTCCAGAACCCGACCGTCGACTTCGCCGTCTTCGAGGTCGCGCGAGGCGGCATCCTGCGCGAGGGGCTCGGCTTCGGTCGCAATGACGTGGGGGTCGTGCTCAACGTCACCGGCGACCACCTCGGGCTGGGCGGCATCCACAGCATCAGGCAGTTGGCCGAGGTCAAGCGCGTGGTGGTTGAGGCCGTGCCGCGCGACGGGGTCGCGGTCCTCAACGCCGATGACCCGCTGGTGGCGGCCATGTCGCGTCACTGCTCCGGATCGGTCATCTACTTCAGCATGGACCCGGAGCACGACCGCCTGAAGTTCCAGGCCTCGCGCGGCCGTCGGGCGGTCACGATCGAGCAGGGCAACAACGGCGAGATGATCGTCCTGCGCCAGGGCCGCAAGTCGATGTCGCTGGTGTGGACGCATCTCATTCCGGCCACGTTCGAGGGCCGGGCACGGATGAACGTGCAGAACGCGTTGGCCGCCACGGCCGCGGCCTGGGCCGCCGGCGCCCACCTGCATGACATCCGGCAGGGCCTGCGCACCTTCACCACCTCCTACTTCATGGCGCCCGGCCGCCTCAACATGTTCGAATTGGACGGGTATCGGGTGGTGGTCGACTACGCCCACAACCCACCGGCCATGGAAGCGCTCGGCCAGTTCGTCGATAGGCTCACCGAGCCGTCGGCCGGCGGCGCCCGCGCCCCGGTCACCGGTCGCCGGATCGGCGTGATCGCGACCGCGGGCGATCGCCGCGACGAGGACATCGTGGAGCTCGGACGCGTGGCGGCGCGCTACTTCGACGAGATCATCGTGCGCGAGGACGAGAACAACCGCGGCCGTCCGGTCGGCGGTACGGCGGCGCTCATCAGCGAGGGTATCGACAAGGCAGGCCCCCAGCGACGGACCGGATCCGTGATGACGATCCTCGACGAGCTCGCCGCGGCGCGCCACGCGCTCGACATCGCGACCGACGGCGACGTGGTGGTGGTCTGCGTCGACCACGCCAACCAGATCTGGAAGGAGCTCCAGCGACGGCAGCACGGCTCAGCAAGCGAAACCGATGGGCTGCGAGCAGTAGTGGGGG
>JACDBS010000164.1 GCA_013694795.1 Chloroflexota bacterium
TCCTTCTGCTGCGTGACCTCTTCGAGCGCCTTCTGCGCCGCCTTGATCTCCGCGGGGGCCGATGACGAGCGCAGCCGGACGCGAGATCCCGCCTCGTCGATGAGGTCGATCGCCTTGTCCGGCAAGGCGCGATCGGCCACGTAGCGGACGGAGAGATCAACCGCGGCGTGCACGGCCTCGTCACTGATCTTGACCTTGTGATGCTCCTCGAAGCGCTCACGGATGCCGAACAGGATGTCGACCGCCTGGTCGACGGTCGGCTCATCGATCATCACCGGCTGGAAGCGTCGCTCGAGCGCCGAGTCCTTCTCGATGTACTTGCGATACTCGTCGAGCGTGGTGGCACCGATGCACTGGAGCTCACCGCGCGCCAGCGGCGGCTTGAGGATGTTGGCCGCGTCGATCGCACCCTCGGCGGCGCCCGCTCCGACCAGGGTGTGCAGCTCGTCGATGAAGAGCACACAGTCGGAGGAGTTGCGCAGCTCCTCGATGATCTTCTTGAGGCGTTCCTCGAACTCGCCGCGGTACTTGGTGCCCGCCACCAGCGAGCCGATGTCCAGCGTCAGGACCCGCTTATCCGTGAGCGTCTCCGGCACGTCGCCCGAAACGATGCGTTGCGCCAGCCCTTCCGCGATGGCGGTCTTGCCCACGCCCGGCTCGCCGATCAGGGCCGGGTTGTTCTTGCGGCGCCGGGACAGGATCTGGATGACCCGCTCTATCTCCTTCTCCCGGCCGATCACCGGGTCGAGGTCGCCGTTGCGCGCGGCCTCGGTCAGGTTGATGCCGAGCTGGTCGAGCGTCGGCGTCTTCGAGGGCCGCTTCGTCTCCTGCGCCGGCGCCGTGCTGCTCGACTGGCTCAGGACGTGAATCACCTGGTGGCGCACCTTGTCCAGGTTGACGCCCAGGCTCTCGAGCACGCCGGCGGCGATGCCCTCGCCCTCGCGGACGAGTCCCAGCAGGAGGTGCTCGGTACCGATGTAGTTGTGGCCCAGGCGACGTGCCTCGTCGATGGCCAGCTCGATGACGCGTTTTGCGCGAGGCGTGAGGCCCACCTCGCCGACCACCGGGCGGTCACCGCGGCCGATGATGAACTCGACCGCCGTCCGTACCTTGGACAGCTCGACGTTCATGTTCTCGAGCACGCGCGCCGCAACGCCCTCGCCCTCGCGGACGAGTCCCAGCAGGAGGTGCTCGGTACCGATGTAGTTGTGGTTGAAGCGCTGCGCCTCGTCCTGGGCGAGGGTCAGCACCTTCCGCGCTCGATCGGTGAACTTGTCGAATCGGTCCATGCTTGCCGGCCTTCGTATGGTCTGCCTGACGAGTGTACGGCACCGACGCGGGCAGTTGCGGCGGCAGCGCACGCCCACGCGGTGTGTAGATACATACGGTTGACGGCACGGAATCGATCATCGTTCCGCGCTCTGTGCCGTTCGGCACTGTCGAAGCGCCGTGCCGGTGGGGTTGCTAGGCCTTCGCCTCGACCTCGGGTTCGGTCGCGTTCGTGGCCTCAGCGGCTTCCGCCGTGGCCTCCGCAGCGGAGGCTAGCTCCGGCTCATCGGATTCGGTCTCCGTTGTCGCAGCCTCGGCGGCGGGTGCCTCCGCGGCGAGGGCTGCCTCCGGCTCCTCGGTCTCGGGCTCGGCCTCCGGAGCCTCAGCGACCGCATCCACCTTCGCGGGCTCCTCGGCATCAGTCCCCTCCTCGTTCGAGCGGAACTGATCGAGCAGGCCGGAGCTTGCAAAAGCGGCTGCCATGGTGCTGTCGATGCCGCCCTCCGGCTCGGCGGTGGCGTCCTCCGGCCGGTACTCGGCTCGGTCGCGGCGTGGGCCACGCTCGCGGCGCGGTCGCTCCTCACGTGGGGCTGGCGCCGGCCGGTCCTCGGCCTGTTTCAGGCTGAGGCCAAGGCGATGACGTTCGGAGTCGAGGCTGATGATCCGCAGCTTGACCTGCTGCGCTTCCTGCACGACGTCGCCCGGATGGGCCACGCGCTGGCTGGACAGCTCGCTGATGTGGATCAGGCCCTCGAGGCCCTCCTCCACGCGCACGAAGGCGCCAAAGTTCACCAGCTTGGTGACGGTCCCATCGATGACGTCGCCGATCTTGTACTTCGCCACCGACTCCTGCCAAGGGTCGGGCTGGAGGCGTCGGATCGAGAGGCTGATGCGGCCGCGCTCGTGGTTGATGTCAATGACCTCGGCCTCAACCTCCTCGCCGATCTGATAGGCCGTCTCCGGGTTGTTGACCTTGTTCCAGGAGAGCTCGCTCTTGTGGACGAGGCCATCGATCCCGCCCAGGTCCACGAAGACTCCGAACGGGGCGATGCTGCGCACCACCCCGGTGACCTTCTGGCCGGTCTCGAGGCTGCTGAAGAGCTCGTCGCGCTTCTCGCGTCGCTCCTCGTACAGGGCGACCTTCTCCGACAGGATGAGGCGGTTCGCCTTGCGGTTGACCTCGAGGATCTTCAGACGCAACGTGCGGCCGACGAACGGCTGGAGCTTCTCCGCGATCTCCTGCGCGGCATCACGTGGCTGCTCGTCGCGCGGGCGGCGCGGGAAGTCCACGATCTGGCTGATCGGCACGAAGCCGCGCACCCCGAGGTCGACGATGAGGCCGCCCTTGTTGTGGTCGATGACGCGAGCTTCGACAATCTCGCCGGCGTCGAAGCGCTCCTGCATCGCGCGCCACTTGCGTTCGAGGCCGGCGCGGCGCAGCGACAGAACCGCGTGGCCTTCGGGTGACTCTGGCTGGAGGACATAGACGAGCACCTCGTTGCCGACCTCGATCTCCTGACGACCCTCGTCACCGCCATCCCGCGGGCCACGACGGTTCATGAGCTCGCGATTGCTGACGACGCCTTCGCTCTTGCCGCCGAAATCGACTAGGATCTCGTCCGGATCGATCCGCACGACCGTGCCCTCGACGACATCACCGTGCTTGAGGCTCTTCACCTCGTTGTCGGGATGGTCCATCAGCTCGGCCATGGTCATCGGCTCGGCCGGTTCGCTGGTGTGGTCAGTCTCGGCTTGCGTCGCGGGCTCGTCCACCGTGACCGGCTCGTCCACCGTGACCGGCTCGTCGACGTCCACAGGCACTTCGGCGGCGGTCTCGGGCACCGCCCGCTCGGCGATGGCTGCTGGCGCCTCATCCGCGGATGCCGGATCGGCTGCCATAGCCTCGGTTGACGCGGTCTCGATCGGCTCAGCCTCAGCCGTCATCGGCTCGGCAGTCCCAGCGATCGGGGCATCTTCGGCAGCCAGGGCCGCGGGCGCTTCCGCCTGCGATTCCTCCCGCTG
>JACDBS010000173.1 GCA_013694795.1 Chloroflexota bacterium
GTCCTGCGCACACGCCGCCACGATCGCCTTCGCGATGCGGCCTGCACGGCGCTCTTCACCAAACGTCGCGAGGATTCCGGCGAGCTCTCGCTCCGAGGAGCGCTCGATGAGCTCAAGGGCCGATAGACCACTCGTTTCATCGAATCTCATGTCCGGCGGCGCATCGGCCGCAAAGCTGAATCCTCGGCGCGGATCGGCAAGCTGATAGCTGCTGAGGCCGAGGTCGAAGAGACACGCATCGAGCGGTCCGACGCCGGCATCGGTCGCGGCGTCGTAGATCGCCTCGAAGTTGGCGTGACGCAGGACGACGCGGTCGCCGAAACGCGCAAGGACGCGTTTCGCCTCCGCGATGGCCGCCCGATCGGCATCGATGCCGAGCAGGCGGCCATCCGGAGACGTGGTCTCCAGAAGCCGCTCGGCGTGCCCACCGCCGCCGACCGTGCAATCAGCCACGGAGCTGCCGGGACCCACGGCCAGCGAGGTGAGAACCTCGTCGACCAGGACCGGCAGGTGCCCTTCTCCCATGTGGCGTTGCACCTCACTTGTCGGACGGCGGGCCGAGCGGCCCGGAGACGCATCAATGGCCGGGGCACCGTCAGATGCCCAGGTCGGCGAGGTGCTCGGCGAGCGCCTCCGGCTGGTCCTCGATCTGCGACCGATACGGCTGCCACCGCGTCGGAGCCCAGATCTCCAGCCGGTTCAGCGCGCCGACCACGACCACCTCGCTGTGGGTCAGGCCGGCGTACTCGCGCAGGTAGCTCGGGACGAGGACGCGCCCCTGGCGATCGAGCTCCACCTCGACCGCCCCCGAGCTCATGAAGCGGCCGAACTGTCGCGCGGCCGCATTCGTCGTCGGCAGGCCCTGGATCCTGGCCGCCAGGTCCTCCCACGTATCCGCGGGAAAGATCGCCAGGCAACCATCCAGCCAGCGAGCCAGCGTCGCACCCTGCGCCAGCCGCGCCCGGAAGCGAACCGGGACCGCGACGCGGCCTCGTTCGTCCAGTGCGTGCCGGAACTCCCCGGTGAGGAATGACGCTCGCTCCATTGGACCTGCTGTTCACCACTATTCCCCACATGACCCCATTTGGAACCACGGAGCGCCACTATACAGGGCAAACGCCACCCGTCAAGGGTTTTTCGCGACAGGATCGTGCTCCCCTCGGGGGACACGGCATTCGTACTAGTGGACCTGGGCCGATCCATCGGTGCGTCAGGGCCTGGCGCTGCCTCTGCCGCGCCGCCCGCCCTGGCTCGATCAGACCGATTGGACCGATCGGCTAGTCGGGCGGCACGCTCTCCAGTTGCACTCAATGCACCGATCTACCACGCAGGGGCCAAATTGGTGGCCGATGCGATCAGAAGTTGCTGGGTGGTGCAACTCTTGGCCGAGCCGAGGCGCATCTTCGTAGTTAGGTGCACTCAGCGCAACGGCGGAAGGAACGACGGCAGGAACGGCGCGGCAGTGACAGTCAGATGAGCCGGCTCGCTGATCCCGCGTGGCACCGCGCCGATGCACGCTCGCCGCGCGGCACGGAACGATCATCTTGAACAATGTGCGGGTGCGTGCACTTTGGACGCTGGATGCGGGCTGGAGCGGTCGCACTGGAGCGTGAGTGGCAGCCGCGCGAGGCTGATCCGCCGCGCAATGTGGCGCCAGGCGCATATTCGTCCGAACCAAGGTGCGCGGCATGCGCAATGTGCGCCAGGGTGGACATTGTGCCGGAGCCGGAGGCGGTCAGCCAAGGGGCCGGCGGGACAAGATAGGAGCTTGTCTGACGACGCCCGAAAGACCCGCCGGGCTGGATACGACGATCTATCGGTCGAGGCCGGTCAGGGGGCGGGCGTCGCCTCGGGGAGGACGGTCAGCTCCGCCTGCTCCAGGTAGATGGATCGCCGCTCATCGGCGGCATTGCGGAAGACCGCCCGAATGCGGAACTCGCCGGAGTCCGGATACCGATACGCCTGCCCGGCGAGGTCACCGTCCTGGGTGACCCAGTACACGGCGCCGTCGGCCCCCGTGATGGGCTCCGCGCGGGCAAACGAGTAGCCGGCGAACGTCAGCTCAGTTGCGCCCACCAGTGAGCCGGCATCGTCCAGCTCGAACAGCGTGTAGCGCGCCGGACCGACGGACACCTCATAGAAGGCGAAGGCGTCGCCGATGTCAGGGGTCGGCTCAAGCGTCGGGGTCGGCTGAGGGGCCGTGGCGCTCGGCGTCAGCTCAGGCGATGCGCTCGGCGTCGGCTCAGGCGAGGCGCTCGGCGTCGGTGACGGGGCCACCGCCGTTCCGAAGCCGTCACCGAACAGGAGGAACGCTCCGACCCCACCCACGAGCAGGACGAGGGCAGCCAGAAGGAAAAGAATGGGAGAGCCGCGACGGCGGCCCTTCTCGGCGGGCGGTGGAGGAGGCGCAGGCTCGGGCAGTGGCGCACGCCGCTGGCGCAGCGCCTCGAGCTCCTCGGTCGGAATGACGAGGACGCCGCGCAGATAGCGTGGGCAGTTGCCGTAGCCGCGCTCCTGGCAGACACGCGTCTGCTGCTCCGCCGATAGCGGCGCGGGGTCGCCGAAGGCGAAGCATCGGTGATCGTCGCTCACGCCCGCGACGTAGCCCGTGCGATCCTCGGCCAGTCCAAGGAATGGACAGATGTGCTCGGGACGTTCGGCCAGGCGCGCGAAGAGGGCGTGGCGATCAGCCTCGCGGGCTGCCTCGGCGGCCGCCTCCTGCTCGCGCTTTCGCCGTCCGAACACGATTTCTCCTCACCTTGCCACGCGGCAACTTTCCGCGGTCGGCGAGAGTCTAGCGTGCTCGGGCGCGGCCCCGCGACGCCTCCGGTGGCGGGGCCGCGGTGGTACGAACGCGCCATTGCTGACCCGACGCCGCAGGTCATACGCTTTTTTCCTACCGAGCAGCACGGGAACTGACGGAGCCCGAGGGGAATGTCATGGCGCTGAACCCGATCGAGGCAAGTGAAGAGCGCCGACCGATCCCGCGATCAGGTCGTATCAGGCGCTGCTCGGTGCGCCATGTCAGCATCCTGCCCGGCGACCCTGCCACGGTCCAGGTGGACTGCCTGCTCGGCGGTACCGATCATCCGCTCCCGCTCGGCACCATGGACGAGGCGCGTCCGGTGTGCAACGCGTGCACGGCACGCTCGGTCTGGCGGGAAGACGAGGATTGATCCCTGGAGGGCGACCTGTAAGCCGAGTTCTGTCCCGGGACCGATTCGCATCGGTCCCATGGACGGCCATCCATCTATGCGACCTACCCGGGAGCTGAGCGAGCAACCTGCTGCGGCCCGAAGGCCGCATTTCGCTCCCCTATTCGGTCTTGCTCCGGCTAGAGCTTGCCCGTTTCACTCCCGCTCCGCGAGCGGGCATCGTCACTGTGGCGCTGGTCCTCGCCTCACGGCGGACGGGTGTTACCCGCTAGCCTGCTCTGAGGAGCTCGGACTTTCCTCGGACGCGGCCTTTCGACCGATGCGCCCGCGGCCGTCCAGCCGCCTCCAGGGACTGATAGTGTACCCGATTCGAACATCCGTTCGGATGCGGCCTCCCGAGCGCGAATGAGGATCACCCAGGTCCGTCGATCGCCACGTTGCTGAGACGATCAGCATCCTTGTTCTGCGCGCGCGGCACATGGCCGACGGTGTAGCCCTCGAACGAGCGCAGGAGCTCCATCGCGGCGGCGTGTATCGGCTTGAGGCCGGGATTCTTGACGCGGTAGGTGCCGCTGATCTGGCGAGCCACGAGCTCGGAGTCCATGCGCATGTCCACGTGCGTGGCGCCCAGGCGCCGCGCCTCCCTGAGCGCCAGGAGCACCGCCGTCCACTCGGCGACGTTGTTGGTGGCCTGTCCGAGCCCTTCGGCGATCTCCGATAGGACCGTGCCGTCGGCGGCGTCGCGCAGGATCGCGCCGGCGCCCGCCGGGCCGGGGTTGCCGCGAGCCGCGCCATCGGTGTAGATCAGGAGGCGCCGGCTCATCGGAGGCCGGCCTTGCCGATCTCGGCGGTCACTTCGAGGATCGCCCGCGTGATCTTGATATCGCGCGGACAGGCCTCGACGCAGTTGAAGGTCGTGCGGCAGCGCCACACGCCGTCCGGGTCGGCCATGATCTGGAGGCGCTCCTCCTTCGCGGTGTCGCGCGAGTCAACGATGAACCGATGCGCATTCACGATAGCCGCCGGTCCCACGTACGACTGATCGGCCCAGAAGACGGGGCAGGCCGTGGTGCAGGCGGCGCACAGGATGCAGCGACTGGTGTCCTCGAAGCGATCGCGATCGGCCGGCGACTGGCGGCGCTCCTTGCCATCGACCGGGATCTCGTCGTTGACGAGGAACGGCTTCACCTGCCTGTACGACTCCCAGAAGGGTTCCATGTCGACCAGCAGGTCCTTGAGCACGGCCATCCCGCGGATCGCCTCGACCGTGATCTGCGGACCAGCGTCCTTGACCAGGTACTCGCAGGCCAGGCGGTTGCGACCGTTGATGAGCATCGCGTCCGAGCCGCAGACGCCGTGGGCGCAGGAGCGGCGGAAGGTGAGCGTTCCATCCTGGTACCACTTGACGTGATGCAGGAGGTCGAGCACTCGATCGTTCGGCTCGGCCGGGACCGTGTACTCCTCCCAGTGCGGCTCGTCATCGGCCTCCGGGTTGTAGCGGCGGATGCGCAGCTGAACGTCCATCGGTCTCAATACGTCCGAGGCTTCGGCTGGAATTCCGTGATTGTCACCGGCTTGTAGGCCATCGACATCGCACCGCTGGCGGGATCGCGCGTGGCAAAGGTGTGCTTCAGCCAGTTGGCGTCGTCGCGCTCCGGGAAGTCCTCACGCGCGTGACCGCCGCGGGTCTCCGTTCGGGCCAGCGCCGATTCGACCGTCGCCTCGGCGCAGTCGAGCAGGAAGCCGAGCTCGAGCGCCTCGCCCAGGTCGGTGTTGTAGCGGCAGCCTTTGTCGTCCACCAGCAGATGCTGCGCTCGCTCGCGCAGCCCGGCAACCTCGTCCCGGCATTCGGCCAGGAGCTGCTCGGTGCGATACACCCCGCATTTGAGGAACATGACCTCCTGGAGCTCACTTCGAATCACGGCGGGGCGTTCTCCATCGGTCCCGGCGAGGAGGCCGGAGATCCGCGTCTGGACCGACACCTCCGCGCCCGCATCCGCCACCGGTTGCGACAGGTCTGCCAACTCGGCGGCCATCTTCTTTCCCGCTCGACGACCAAAGACAAGGATGTCGAGCAGCGAATTTGTGCCGAGCCGGTTGGCGCCATGGACCGATACGCACGCGACCTCCCCGGCCGCGTAGAAGCCGGGAACGATCGCGCCCGTCGCGTCGGCCAGGACGCGGCCGTCGATGTCGGTCGGCACACCGCCCATGGCGTAGTGGGCCGTCGGCTGGATCGGCACCAGGTCCGTCAGCGGCTCCAGGCCGAAGTAGGTGCGGATGAAGCCGCTCATGTCGGGCAGCTTCGTGTTGAGCACGTCGGCCCCGAGATGGCGCACGTCGAGGTGAACGTAGTCCTTGCCGCCGATGCCACGCCCCTCCGCGATCTCCAGGTAGATGCTGCGACTGATGACATCGCGAGACGCGAGGTCCTTCATCGTCGGCGCGTAGCGCTCCATGAATCGCTCGCCGCGATCATTGACCAGGAACCCGCCCTCCCCGCGCATGGCTTCGGAGAGCAGGAAGCCTAGCCGGTACATGCCGGTCGGGTGGAACTGGAAGAACTCCATGTCCTCCAGCGGCAGCCCACGCCGATACGGGATTGCCATCCCGTCGCCGGTGAGCGTGTGCGCATTGGAGGTGACCTTGAAGATCTTGCCGTAGCCGCCGGTCGCGAAGAGGACCGCCTTCGCGCGAAAGGCGTGGAGCTCGGTCGTGGCCGTCTCGAGCGCGATCACGCCGGTCACCGGACCGCCGGATCCTTGCGGCAGTGCCAGGTCGAGCACCTGGTACTCGTCGAAGAAGGTGACGTCGTGGCGGATGCATTGCTGGAAGAGGGTCTGGAGGATGGCGTGCCCGGTGCGGTCGGCCGCGAAGCAGCTCCTTCGCACCGGGCCCTCGCCGTAGTTGCGGGTGTGCCCGCCGAAGCGGCGCTGGTTGATCAGGCCGTCCGGGGTGCGATCGAACGGCAGGCCTAGGTGCTCGAGGTTGATGATCGTCTCGACCGCGTCATGGCACATGACCTCCGCCGCGTCCTGGTCTACCAGGTAATCGCCACCCTTGACGGTGTCGAACCAGTGCCATTCCCAATGGTCCTCCTCGGTATTGCCGAGAGCCGCGCACACGCCACCCTGCGCGGCGCCCGTATGCGAACGGGAGGGATAGAGCTTGCTAATGACACCGATGCGGGCCTCCAACCCGAGCTCCTGTTTCAGCTCCAGCGCCGCATACAGTCCGGCGCCGCCGGCACCGACCACCACCGCGTCCATCTCGTGCACGCGGGTCGGCGGGATCGCGCTGCGACCGCTGACCAGCGTCACGAGAAGGGACCCACGGGCGGCGCGGTGTTGGGATCGAAGAACACGATGACGGCCATCCCGAGGATCAGCCAGATCCCGCTCACCACCAGGAGGGAACCGATGAGGAAGTTGCGGGCGGTGCGGTTGGCGACGTAGTCACCGATGACGATCCGCGCCCCGTTCGCGCCGTGGACGAAGGCCAGCACCAGAAGCAGGAAGTCATAGATGCGCCAGAAGGGCGTCCCCCATCGGCTCTGGACGAAGGCGAAGTCGATCTCGCCGCCGGTGAGCTCCACCAACACATGCATGATGAACATGTGGCCGAGCGCCAGGAACACCAGCGCCAGGCCCGACAGACGCATGAAGTACCACCAGAAGCGCTCCCGTCCGGAGGCTTCGGGCTTCGGACGCGCAGCCCGCGACGGGTTCGTGTAGATGGTGCGCGGCCGCCGGGTGGTAGTCGTCATCCGGTCAGCCCCACGGTGCGAATGGGCGCAGCATGATCAACGCCAGCGGGACCATGGCCACGACGGTGGCCCCGATGACGCCGTAGGTCAGCGGGCGGTAGTACTCGGTCAGCCGAGGCCAGAAGTCCATGGCCATGACCCGCAGCCCGTTCAGCGCGTGGTACACCAGCGCCGCCATGAGCACCACCTCGCCCAGCCGAGCCGGCAGGTTCTTGAAGATGCCCACTGCCGCGTTGTACACCTCCGGCCCGAACAGGACGGTCGAGGTCTCGACGATGTGCATGAAGAGGTAGAACAGCACGCCCAGCCCGCTGGCGCGGTGTCCGAACCACGCCAGCTGAGCCCAGGAGACGCGGTAGCCGAACAGGTTGATCAAGTGGTGACGTTCTCCACGGGGCACCACCCGTCCCAGGCGGCGCAGACTAGCGGCTCCCCGATTCTAGCCGAGCGTGCCGATGCGGGCCGCCACCGCCTCGCCGAACTCACGGGTGCCGGCTGAACCGCCCAGGTCGTAGGTCACCGTGGTGCCCTCGGCAATGACACCGCGCACGGCCGTCTCGACCGCGTCGGCCGCATCGGTCTCGCCAAGGTGGCGGAGCATGAGCGCGCCGGAGAGTATCAGGGCGGTTGGATTCGCCTTGTTCAGGCCCGCGTACTTCGGCGCCGATCCATGCACCGGCTCGAACACGGCAGCCTTCTCGCCGATGTTCGCGCCGGGCGCCACGCCCAGGCCACCGACCAGGCCGGCGGCAAGGTCCGAAACGATGTCGCCGTACAGGTTCGGCAGCACCAGCACGTCATACAGCTCCGGCTTCTGGACGAGCTGCATGCACATGTTGTCCACGATGCGGTCCTCAAACTCGACGCGCCCGGCGTAGCCCGCGGCCACCTGCTGACAGCTCTCGAGGAAGAGGCCGTCGGAGAGCTTCATGATGTTCGCCTTGTGCACCGCGGTCACCTTGCGGCGGCCGTTGTTGACGGCGTACTCGAATGCGTAGCGCGCGATGCGCTGCGACGCGGCGCGGGTGATGATCTTGATGCTCTCAGCCGCGTCCGGCCCCACGCGGTGCTCGATCCCGGCGTACAGGTCCTCGGTGTTCTCCCGAACGATGATGAGGTCGACATCCTCGTAGCGCGTCTCGACGCCCTGCATCGTTCGCGCGGGGCGCACGTTGGCGTACAGCTCCAGCGCCTGGCGCAGGCCCACGTTCACCGAGCGAAAGCCGGAGCCGATGGGGGTCGTGATCGGTCCCTTGATGGCGACGCCGTTGGCACGGATGGACTCGATGACGCGATCAGGCAGCGGGGTACCTTCGCTGGCGATGGTTGCCTCACCAGCCACCTGCACATCCCATTCAAAGCCGATCGAGGTCGCCTCCAGCACCTGCCTTGCTGCGGCTGCCAGCTCCGGGCCGATCCCGTCGCCCGGGATGAGCGTGACGGCGTAGCTCAACCAATTCACCTCGCGTGCGGCCGGTCAAAGCGCCGGCGGTCGAGGCCAGAGTCTAGAGCAGTCGGTGCGGCTACAATCTCCGGCATTCCCCCGGGCGGACGCCAGCCGCAATCCGAGCGAGTGCGCGCCGACGCCCCCAGCAGGAGACACGCGTGAAGCTCCAGGAGTATCGGAGCAAGGAGATCCTGGCGCGCCACGGCGTGCCGCTCCTCGCCGGACAGATCGCGACGACGCCGGAGGAGGCGCGCGCGGCGGCAGCCGACATCGGCTCACCCGTGGTGGTCAAGGCGCAGGTCCTCGTCGGCGGTCGTGGCAAGGCCGGCGGCGTGAAGCTGGCAGCCACCCCGGACGAGGCCGCGGAGAAGGCGCGCGCGATCATCGGCCTCGACATCAAGGGCACCACGGTGAAGACGGTGCTGATCGCACCGGCCGCGGAGATCGCGCACGAGTACTACCTCGGGCTCATCCTGGACCGCGCGTCGAAGGCCATCACCGTCATCGCCAGCGCCGAGGGCGGCGTCGAGATCGAGGAGACCGCGAAGACCAAACCCGAGGCCATCCTTCGCCTCCCCCTCCACCCGCTCATCGGCCTCCAGGAGCACGAGGTGCGGCGCATCGCCTTCTTCCTGGGCCTCCCAGCTGAGCTGCGCAAGGACTTCGCGAGCGTGATGCGGGGGCTCTACGCGGCCTTCGTCTCTTCCGACGCGGACCTCGCCGAGGTCAACCCCCTGGTGTTGACAGCTGACGGCCGGCTGCTGGCGCTGGACGCGAAGATCGTGCTCGACGACTCGGCGCTCCCCCGCCATCCCGACCTCGAGGAGATGCGCGACCTCAACGAGGAGGAGCCGTCCGAGATCGCGGCCCGCGAGGCCGGCATCAGCTTCATCAAGCTCGACGGCAGCATCGGCTGCATGGTCAACGGCGCCGGATTGGCAATGACGACCATGGACCTCGTCAAGCTGGCCGGCGGGGAGCCGGCGAACTTCCTGGACATCGGCGGCGGGGCAAAGGCCGATCGCGTGGCCGCCGCGTTCAGGATCATCCTGGACGATCCGAACGTGAAGGCCATCCTCATCAACATCTTCGGCGGCATCACCCGCGGCGACGAGGTCGCGCGCGGCATCGTCGAAGCACGCTCTCAGCTGACGCGCGACGTCCCGATGGTGGTGCGCATCGTGGGCACCAACTCGGAGGAGGCGAAGCCGATCCTGGCCGAGGCGAACCTGATCACCGCGGACTCCCTCGACGACGCGGCGGCGAAGGCGGTCGCGGCGGCCGGTGGTGCGGCGTGAGCATCCTCGTCAACCGCGACACGCGGCTTCTGGTGCAGGGCATCACCGGACGCGAGGGCGAGTTCCACTCCACCGCCATGCTCGAGTACGGCACGAACATCGTCGCCGGCGTGACGCCGGGCAAGGGCGGGCAGTCGGCACTCGACGGACGTGTGCCGGTGTTCGACACCGTCGCCGACGCGGTCGCGCAGACCGGCGCGAATGCCACCTGCATCTTCGTGCCGGCTGCCTTCGCGCCGGACGCCATCCTCGAGGCCTCGGACGCCAACGTCCCCCTCGTCATCTGCATCACCGAGGGCATTCCCGCGCTCGACATGCTGCGCGTCCACCACGTGCTGCGCGCGAAGGGGACGCGACTGATCGGCCCGAACTGCCCGGGCCTGACGAGCGTGGACGAGGCCAAGGTCGGCATCATCCCCGGGAATATCCACGCCCGCGGCCCGGTCGGTCTCGTTTCCCGCTCGGGCACGCTGACCTACGAGGTGGTGCAGGCCATGACCGATGCCGGCATGGGTCAGACGACGACGGTCGGCATCGGCGGCGACCCGATCATCGGCACGAGCTTCACCGACATCCTCGATATGTTCAACCAGGATCCGGAGACCGAGGCGATCGTCATGATCGGCGAGATCGGCGGCGAAGAGGAGGAGAAGGCGGCCGCCTTCTGCGCCCGCGAGGTGCGCAAGCCGATGGCGGCCTTCATCGCCGGCCGCACCGCACCGCCCGGGCGACGAATGGGTCATGCCGGAGCGATCATCTCGGGCGGTGCCGGGACCGCCGAGTCGAAGCGCATCGCCCTCGAGGAGGCCGGCATTCGCGTCGCGGACTCGCCGAGCCACATCCCGCAGCT
>JACDBS010000208.1 GCA_013694795.1 Chloroflexota bacterium
CTCATCAACCTCGACTTCGCCGACGTGAAGACGATCATGCGCGAGGCCGGCTCCTCGATGATGGGGATCGGCATGGGCACCGGCGAGAACCGTGCCGTGGACGCCGCGAGGGCGGCCGTCATGAGCCCGCTGCTGGAGGTCAACATCACCGGAGCGCGCGGCATCCTGTTCAACGTCACCGGCGGCAGCGACCTCGGCCTGTTCGAGGTCAACGAGGCGGCCGAGGTGATCAAGGAGGCCGCGGATCCGGAGGCGAACATCATCTTCGGCACGGTGATCGACGACCGCATGCGTGACGAGGTCAAGGTGACCGTCATCGCCACCGGCTTCGACTCCTCGCGGAAGCCGAAGCAGGCGAACCGATACGGCGCGGAGTCCGCGGGCGGCGTCGAGCAGTCGCTCGACGATCGAAGCCGCGAGATCCTGGCCGAGATCGAGCGGGATCGCGACCAGCGCCAGAGCCTGACCGATCAGATGGGCAGCGAGTCGCCCTTCGCGCGTCCCTCAGAGCGAGAGGCGACCGAGGTTCGGCCCTCCGAGCGCAAGCCGGTGCCGGTCTCATCAGGCAACCTCGAGCAGCGTTCCGCCTACGGCGACGCGGACCTCGACATCCCGAGCTTCCTGCGCCGCAAGCAAGACTGATCAGACCGCTGCGGGCGCTGGCGTCCGCGCCGGGCTCTCGCGGTGGTCGATGCGATTCCTATCGGATCTCATGGGGAGAGAGCAAGATCGGGTTCCCCATGCGAGCGGCGTCGGGGTGAGCGTGGGTGCTCCCAAGATTCCTCTCGGGTACTCTCCCGGTGAGAAGGCGACAGGTTTGCTGGCCCAATTCCAGGGATAGCTGTCTGCCGGCGAAAATCGGATAGGAATCGGCGCCGCCCGAACCCGCGCCTCGTGTCGAGTTGTCAAACTGTCGTCACGCGGGAGCTAGGCGGCCGATCCCACTGCGGTCCGACTTCAAGTCACAGATATGCCCATATTCTGAGCGGGGCCGGACACCGCCTCATCGCCTAACCACCGTCACATGACCGTATGGCGACAAAAGTTGGGCCACGCGCGCGACCATTGCGCCACCCGGAATGGCACGATACCGCGCATGGAGATCGTGGGCGCCGAGCCACTGTCCGTCGAGCAGATCCGGCAGCGTCACGAGCGTCTGCTGGGCCGGCTGCGCGCCGCCGCGCAGGACAACGGCCACGATCCAGAGCGGCTTCGAATCGTGGCGGTCACCAAGGCGTGGCCCGCGGAAGTGGCCCAGGCAGCCCTCGACGCGGGCCTGACCCGGCTGGGTGAGAGCCGCGTCCAGGAGGCTGAGCCGAAGGTGGCGGCCGTCGCCGGGGCCGAATGGCACTTCATCGGCCGCCTGCAATCGAACAAGGCGAGGCGAGTGGTGCGGGCCTTCGCCGTCATCCACTCGGTCGATTCGCTCGAGCTCCTGCGGCGGCTCACCGAGTTGAGTGTCGAAGAGGACCGCAGCCCGCATCTGCTCCTCCAGGTCAACGTGACCGGCGAAACGGCGAGGACAGGCATGGATCCTGAGGCGCTGCTGGCGGCCGCGGTCGAGCTGCGCGGGGCGCCCGTCATCGGCCTCATGGCCATGGCGCCCATGGGCGCATCGGCGGAGGAGGCGAGGGTTGTGTTCGCGCGGCTGCGGGCGGTGCGGGACCGCCTCCAGGAGGTCAGCGGCATCGGTCTGCCGGAACTCTCGATGGGCATGAGCGCCGATGCCGACGCGGCGGCCGCCGAGGGGGCGACCCTCGTCAGGATCGGGACCGCCATCTTCGGGCCGCGAGGGTAGACTCGCGCCGTGGAAAGTCTGCTCATCAACTTCATCCGCCTGTTCGTCACCGTGCTCTGGTTCCTGCTCATCGCGCGCGTCGTGCTGAGCTGGACGAACCCGAGGGGCGGAGGCCTGGTGGCCTTCATCTACCAGGCCACCGAGCCGATGCTGGCGCCCATCCGCCGCGTGCTGCCGCCAACGAGCGGCATCGACTGGTCGCCATTGATATTGATGCTGCTGCTGGGCGTGATCCTCCGCGTCATCGTCCGCATCTAGCCCCGGGATATACTTCGCATCCCCATGGGCGATTGGCTCAGTTGGTTAGAGCGCACGGTTCACATCCGTGAGGTCACTGGTTCGAATCCAGTATCGCCCACCACCTTTTCTCCACCCTGAGACCGATGCGGATCAGACCGATGCGGATCGCGCTGACGACCGAGTCGCACCTGCCGTACCTCTCGGGAGTGACCGTTTCGGTCGACGCACTGGCCCGCGGGC
>JACDBS010000213.1 GCA_013694795.1 Chloroflexota bacterium
GTGGCCATTGGTTGCGGCGCCGATGAGGTCTGAGGTGGGCCAAGTCTCCAGGCCGATCGGGTCACCGTTCTCGAGCGCGTAGGTTGGGACGGTGGGTTCGGCAATCGCGTCGACCGTCCCGGCCAGCGAGGCCGCCAGGCGCTCGGCGAGATCGTCGGTGCCGGGAATCGGGACGCAACTTCGACATCGACCGGCGTCGTCGTTCCAGCAGTTGACGCACGTGTACTGGCGGCAGTCGATGCAGAAGTTGAACGACTCGTGGAACGCCTCGAGCTGCGCCGAGGCGAGCTGGCCCTCCTCGGAGCGCATGGAGTCGCCGATGGCGTCGCTGAGCGCGTCCTGGCTCATGACGTAGTTCTTCAGACCGCCGATCAGCCCCCGCGTTTTGCGCAGGGGGTTCAGGCGGGTCGGCGCCTTGAACTCGTAGCGCGTCCCGCATCGTTCGCAGAACGATTCGGTAAGGGTCTCTGTCAAGCGGTTTCGCCTCCCCCCGATCACGGTGGCTGCGATCAGGGTCCCGAAGTATAGCGATGAGGTCCAGTCCGACCCAATCGGCGCTTTGGTACCCCGCGGACGGCCGTTCGTACCCCGCGTGCTAGGATCGGCCGCGATGGGCATCCTGTCGCGTGTCGAGGCATTCCTCGAGCGTTTTCTCGAAGCGCCGGCCGGCCGGCTGGGTGCCTCGATCCAGCCGGTGAGCCTCGCCAAGCGGATCGAGCGCGCGATGGACACGAACAAGACCTACGCCGACGTGGGCGTGATCGTGCCGAACCAGTACGACCTCTACCTCCACCCGTCCGACTTCGAGGCCTTCGCCTCCTACCGGGGCTCCCTCGAGGACGATCTGTCCCATGGCGTGCTGGCGCGAGCCCGGCACGAGCGCTACACGCTCGTCGCCCGGCCCCGGGTGCAGATCGTGGCCGACGGCGAAACGCGTCGCGGAGAGATCCGAGTGGCCGCCAACGTGGTGGATGAGCGCGGCGACCGGGTTCGAGAGGCGCAGCCGATGCCCCCCAGTACCGACACCATGATCTTCGACCGGCCCGCGGGCGGCGACGCCCCCGACTCCGCCAGGCGGGCGTACCTGCTGGTCAGCACGCGAGGCAGCCGGCCGGTCCAGTTCGACCTCGGCGGCCCGCTCATCGGAGTCGGGCGCGCCAGCGACAACGACGTGATCCTCGATGATCCGATGGTCAGCCGCCACCATTGCCAGCTGAGGCTGCAGCACGGCGCGTACGGCTTCGCCGATCTCGGCAGCCGGAACGGCTCGACCGTCAACGGCCAACCGGTGAGCCAGATCGCGCTTGGACCGGGGGATGTGATCAACGTCGGCGACACCGAGATCGAGTTCCAGGTTCGCTCGTGACCGGCGACATCCTGCGGATCCTGCTCCTCGTCCTGCAGTTGGGCTTCGTCGCCCTGCTCTACCTGGTCCTGATGCGCTTCGCGGGCTCGCTGCTCAAGGACCTGCGCAGTGCCGAACAGGCGCAGCTCGCCTCTCGATCCGGAATCGGACGCCTATCGGTGCTCGAATCACCCGCGGACGAGCCGCCGTCGGGCACCACCATCGCCCTCGGACCCATCAATTCCATCGGTCGCAACGTGAACAACACCATCTACGTCGAGGACGACTTCGTGAGCACGAACCACGCGATGCTCACCTTCCGCGGCCGAAGCTGGTTCGTCGAGGACCAGGGCAGCACGAACGGCACGTACGTGAACGGCCACCGCATCGATCGGCCGGTGGCGCTGAGCTTCGGCGACGAACTCACCATCGGGCGGGTGCGGATGCGGCTGGATCGGTGACGCGGCGCTGATGCGGATTGCCTGGCGCGGCGCGGAGCTGCGTCTCCTGCTGCCGATTTTCCTGCTCGTCCCGCTGGGCTTCGCGATCACGAACGTCGCGCTGACCGGGGTCTTCGACGGGGGACCTCTCCACTTGGCCATCGGCTACGTCGCGCTGCTGGTCGGCGCGCACCTGCTTCTCGTCGTCCTCGGCCATCGGGGCGATCAGCTCATCCTGCCGGCGGTGGGGGCCATGGGCGGCATCGGCATGATCATGCTGAACCGTCTGCCGCAGGATCTGGCAGGCACCAGCGCCTTCGGCATCGAGCTGGGCATGGCCGCGACGCAACTGCTCTGGTTCGGCGTGGGCATGATCGCCATGCTCGTCATCGCCGTCGGTTTGCGCGACGACGGAATCCTGCGCCACTACAAGTACTCGTGGGCGGCTGCCGGTATCCTGCTGCTGGGCGCGACGCTCCTGCTGGGCTATGAGGTCAACGGCGCGCGCCTGTGGATCGACCTGGGCCCGGTGAGCGTGCAGCCCGGCGAGTTCCTGAAGATCGTGCTCGTTATCTTCATCGCCGGCTACCTGGCCGAGACGAGGACGCTGCTGACCAGCGCGCGCCTCCGCATCGGCTTCTTGAGCATTCCGCCCTTGCCGTACTTCCTGCCGATGCTGGCGTTGTTCGCGGTGGTCATGCTCATCGTGGTGCGCCTGAACGACCTCGGCACCGCCCTCCTCTTCTTCGGCACCTTCCTGACCATGTTGTTCGTGGCGACCGGTCGGCGCAGCTACGTGCTCATCGGTCTGATCCTCTTCGTTGTCGGATTCACCGTGGCCTACCAGTTCTTCGGCCACGTGCAGACCCGGGTGGACATCTGGCTCGACCCATTTGCCGATCCGCTGGGCGCCGGCTTCCAGCCGGTGCGGGCGCTGTACGCGCTCGGCCGGGGCGGCATCTTCGGCGAGGGGCTCGGGCAGGGGCTCGTGACGCTGGGAGGCGGCCTGACCATCCCATACGTGCACACCGACTTCATCTTCACCGCCGTCGCCGAGGAGCTGGGCCTGCTGGGTGCCTTCGCCCTGCTGGGCTTCGCGGCGGTGCTCGTATTCCGCGGCCTGCGCATCGCGGCGCTGGCGCGGGACGACTTCAGCGGCTTGCTGGCGGTGGGGCTCACGGCCAGCCTGGGCCTCCAGACCCTCATCATCATCGGCGGCAACACGAAGCTCATCCCCCTCACCGGCATCACGCTGCCGTTCGTGAGCTACGGCGGGTCGAGTGTCCTGGCCAGTTTCATCATGATCGGCCTGCTCCTCGCGATCAGCCATAAGAGCGCCATCGGTGCCGATGTGGATGCCGGCTCGTGATCGCCACCAACGTCCGGCGCCTGGGTCTGTACCTGATGCTCAGCTTCGCCATCGTGTCCGGCAGCATCGCCTGGTGGCAGGTCGTGGAGGCGCCGCAGCTGGCCACCCGCGGCGACAACCCGCAGGTCATCGCCGCTCGGCGCAGCCTCCCGCGCGGCACGATCTTTGACGCGTCCGGCCAGGTGCTCGCCAGCTCCGAGGTGATCGACGGACTCAGCCGCCGAACGTACACCGATACGGCCTTCACCCACGTGATCGGCTACTCCAGTCTGCGCTTCGGGAGCACCGGCATCGAGCGCAGCTACGAGGACATCCTCGTGGGCCAGACCGATCCGAACCCGATCCGCGAGCTTGTCGGCGACGTTCTCAACCGCCAGCCGGAGCCGCGCGACCTGGTGCTGACCCTCGACCGCCGGCTCCAGGACTTCGCGGCCGCCGAGCTCGGAGGCGATGCCGGGGCGGTCGTGGCGCTTGATCCGGCGACGGGAGCCATCCTGGCCATGGTTTCCACGCCGACCTTTGACGCGACGCCCATCTCGGGCGACCCCGACGTCGCCCAGGAGCCGATGGACGCCCTGCGCAACAACGCGGCCGAGCCGCTGCTGCCGCGTGCCCGGCAGGGGCTGTACGTTCCCGGATCGATCATGAAGGTCTTCACCGCCGCCGCAGCGCTCGACGCGGGCGCCATCACGCCGGACACGACCTTCCCGGATCAGCCGCGGGAGGAGTCTGAGGGCTTCGTGGTCGACGGGTTCACGATCCGCGAGCACGACCTGGGCGGCATCGCCCCGGCGCTCTGGCCGCTCTCGCCGGCGCTCCAGGTGTCGAGCAACATCTTCTTCGCGCATGTCGGCCTGGCGCTCGGCGCGGAACCGTTCCTGGCCTACGCGCGCCAGTTCGGCTTCTGCGCGCCGATGGAGATCGGTCCGTCGGATCGCGCGCTGGGGGTCGCCGCAAGCTACCTCACCGCGCCGCTCGAGGGCGACTGCGGGCCGTTCACCGGCGACGTCGAGCTCGCCAGTGCCTCCTTCGGCCAGGCCGCCACCCAGGTGACGCCGGTGCAGATGGCGCTGCTGGCGGCCGCGATCGCCGGCGATGGCGTCATGCCGCGTCCCTACGTGGTGCGCGACGTTCGCGCGCATTCCGATGCCGGTACGCCCAGCGAGACGGTGCTCGACACCTTCGGGTCGGGCGGTGGTTCGCGGGTGGTGAGCACGGAGGCGGCGCGCGCGACGCGTATCGCCATGGTCGACGCCGTCAACGGCGAGCTGGGCCGGCTCTTTGCCGGACAGGGGGACATCACGCTGTACGGGATCAGCAACCAGCGCGCGGCCGGCAAGACGGGGACGGCGCAACTGGGCGGCGAGCAGGCACCGCATTCGTGGTTCATCGGATTCGCTCCTGCCCAGGACGAGGCTGTCCCCCAGATCGCGGTTGCGGTGCTGGTCGAGAGCGGAGGATCCGGCTCCGGCCGGGCGGCGCCGATCGCGGGTCGCGTGATGGCCGAGTGGTTGCGCCTGGCGAGTGGGGGCTGACTCGGCGGCCGATGGAGCGGCGGCGGTGCAACCACCGCGCCGATCTATCGACGTTGCGCGTCATGCGCACGCTGCCATGACGCGGTATGCCGACCTATCGGCCTAGATTGCGCGTGAGCGGCGCATCGGTGCGCCCTTCGTGCGCAACGAGGGCCGATGTATCGGCGTCATGGCGCGCCAGCGCTATGCCGTGACACGGAACTCCGATAGATCGGCGGACCAGGGCTGCTCCCTGCGGTCCGTGAACTCCTGGGTAACGTGCTGGGGTATTGTTCAGCGAGGTTCGGGGCCCCGGCATCGCATAGGGGAGAAGACGAGACCGTGAACAACGTCCAGCAGCCCGCCGAGCGCGTCGTCGCCAGCGTCGAGCGCGTCATCGTGGGGAAGCACGTCGAGGTCCGGATGGCCCTCGTGGCGCTCCTGTGC
>JACDBS010000227.1 GCA_013694795.1 Chloroflexota bacterium
GTCGTTGCCCGTATCGCCGGGCGAGGCCTGGGATCGCGTTATCGGCTACCTGCGCGACTCGGACCGCGCCATCCCGATGACGGCGCCCCTGCTCGGCGGGGCCGTCGTGGGCGTGGTTCTCGCGTCATGGCGTTGGGCGCGCCTCGACCCGCGACAGCGGGCGCTGGTAGGCGCGGCGGCTGGCTGGTTCGTGCTGGGCATGGCGATCCTGCTCGTCGTGTCGTACCGTCCGAACCGGTACGTTGTGCCGCTCGTCCCGCCGCTTGCCATCCTTACCGGCGTCGGCTTCGGCCTGGCGATGGCGGAGGTCCGTGCGCGGATGCCGCGGCTCTCGCGGCGGGAGATGGTGCCGGTGGCGACGCTCCTGGTGTGTACCGCACTCGGTGTTCGCGGCATCGGCGCGGTGGTGGACTGGACGAGGACCGCCACGTACCGCCTGCCGCAGATCCAGGCCGAGCTGCTGACGCTGGTGACCGATGAGCACGCCATCCAGGGCGCCGGACCCACCTTGGCGATGCGCGTCCCGGTGCCGACCATCGTGGGCCGGTCGTGGGTGAACGCCAGCGACCTGTACGCGACACACGACGTGCGCTGGCTGCTCTTCAACCGGCAGATGACCCCGACGTGGGCGTCGCTCCACCCCGATGCGTGGGCGGCGCGCGAGCTCATCGTCTGCTACCCGTGGCCATCGGGGGAGGCG
This sequence comes from Chloroflexota bacterium, assembly GCA_013694795.1. GTDB lineage: Bacteria > Chloroflexota > Limnocylindria > QHBO01 > QHBO01 > JACDBZ01. Next base: position 701 of record JACDBS010000227.1, read on the forward strand.
TGCCTGATCCGGCTGCCGTGAGGCAGTCGGCAAACCGAACAGGCGTTCGCATCGGTCCATTTCCTGCTACGATGGCGGTCGAATGCCCTCCGACAAGATCGTGGTTCGCGGTGCCCGCGAGCACAACCTCAAGAACCTCGACGTGGAGATGCCGCGCGACCGGTTGATCGTCATCACCGGGCTGTCCGGAAGCGGCAAGTCGAGCCTGGCCTTCGACACCATCTACGCCGAGGGCCAGCGCCGCTACGTCGAGAGCCTCTCCGCCTACGCGCGCCAGTTCCTGGGGCAGATGGAGAAGCCGGATGTCGACCAGATCGACGGGCTGTCGCCGGCCATCAGCATCGACCAGAAGGGCGCCTCACGGAACCCGCGGAGCACCGTCGGGACCGTGACCGAGATCTACGACTACCTGCGCCTGCTCTTCGCCCGCATCGGCCGCATGCATTGCCCGATCTGCGGCCGCGAGATCGAGCGTCAGACGGTGGAGCAGATGGTGGACCAGGTGTACGCCCTGCCGGAGGGAACGCGCGTCATGCTCATGGCGCCGCTCGTCCGCGACCGCAAGGGAGAGCACGAGAAGCTCCTTGCCGGCGCGAAGCAGGCCGGCTTCGTCCGCGTCCGGGTCGATGGCCAGCTGCATGACCTTGACGAGGAGATCAAGCTCGACAAGAAGTACAAGCACGCGATCGAGGTCGTGGTCGACCGGCTGGTCGTGCGCCAGATCGATGACGACGGCAAGCCGCGACCGGACGCCACGCGCATGGCCGATTCGATCGAGACCGCGCTGCGCCTCTCGGAGGGGCTGCTGCTCCTCAACCTGCCCGACGCGCCGCCGAAGGAAGCGGATCGGCTCTACAGCGAGAAGTACGCCTGCCCCGAGCACGGTGGCTCGTTCGAGGAGCTGGCGCCACGCAACTTCAGCTTCAACTCGCCGCACGGCGCCTGTCCGGACTGCACCGGGCTCGGCTCCCGGCTGGAGATCGATCCGGACCTCGTCCTGCCCAATGACGAGCTGTCGGTGGACGAGGGCGCCATCCTGCCCTGGCGCCGCATGGCGGCCACCGAGAGCTGGTTCAGCAAGATCCTCGACGCGGTCGCCGAGCACTACGACTTCCGGACCGATGTCCCCGTGCGCGACCTGGACGACGAGGCGCGCCGCATCCTCCTGTATGGCAACAAGGGCAAGCGCGTGGATGTGAAGTACCGAGCCCGCAACGGGAACATCCACACGTTCAAGACGACCTTCGAGGGCATCATCCCGAACCTGACGCGCCGGCATCGGGAGACGGGCTCGGACACCATGCGGGCCGAGTTCGAGCGTTACATGACCAACAAGCCGTGCCCGACCTGCGGGGGCTTTCGGCTCAAGCCCGAGTCCCTGGCGGTCACGATCGCCGGCAAGAACGTCATCGAGACCACTCGGCGCTCGGTGACCGATGCTCTGGCCTGGTATGACGGTCTGCCGAAGCAATTGACGGAGCGGGAGAACCAGATCGCGCGCCAGGTGCTCAAGGAGATCCGCGCACGCCTGGGATTCCTGGTGGATGTCGGACTTGACTACCTGACGTTGGACCGCGCCTCCGGGACGCTCAGCGGGGGAGAGGCACAGCGCATCCGGCTCGCGACGCAGATCGGATCGAGCCTGATGGGCGTGCTCTACATCCTGGATGAGCCGTCCATCGGCCTCCACCAGCGTGACAACGCCCGGCTCATCGCGACGCTGATGCGGCTGCGAGAGCTGGGAAACACGCTCCTGGTGGTCGAGCACGACGAGGAGACGATCCGCTCGGCCGACTGGGTGATCGATATCGGTCCGGCGGCCGGGGAGCACGGCGGGCGGCTGATTCATTCCGGACCGCTTCCAGCCCTGCTCGAGAACCATCGGTCCATCACCGCGGCGTACCTCCGGGGTGACAAGGCCGTACCCGTGCCGAAGCGGCGGCGCAACGGCAAGGGCGAGGCGATCGTGGTGCGCGGCGCACGCGAGAACAATCTCAAGGGCATCGATGTCGCGTTCCCGCTGGGACGCTTCGTGGCGGTCACCGGCGTCAGCGGATCGGGCAAGTCGAGCCTGGTGACGCAGATCCTCCATCCGGCGCTGGCGCAGCGCATCTGGCACTCGCGCGAGCCGGCGGGCAAGCACGATCGGATCGAGGGGATCAACCTGATCGACAAGGTGATCGAGATCAACCAGTCGCCCATCGGCCGCACGCCACGCTCCAATCCGGCGACCTACACCGGGCTGTGGGGGCCGCTGCGCGAGCTGCTGGCCGCCGTGCCGGAGTCCCGCCTGCGCGGCTACAAGCCGGGCCGATTCAGCTTCAACGTGAAGGGCGGTCGCTGCGAGGCGTGCCAGGGCGCCGGCATCGTGCAGATCGAGATGCACTTCCTGCCAGACGTGTACGTGGCGTGCGAGGTGTGCAAGGGCAAGCGCTACAACCGCGAGACGCTCGAGATCCACTACAAGGGACGCAACGTCGCCGAGATCCTCGAGATGACGGTCGAGGAGGCGCTGAAGTTCTTCGATGCCGTTCCCTCGATCCGGAACAAGCTCCAGACGCTCTCGGACGTCGGGATGGGGTACGTGCATCTCGGCCAGCCGGCCACGACGCTGTCGGGCGGCGAGGCGCAGCGCGTCAAGCTCGCCACCGAGCTGAGCAAGCGGGCGACCGGCAAGACCTTCTACATCCTGGACGAGCCGACCACCGGCCTCCATTTCGACGACGTGGCGCGCCTGCTCCAGGTCCTGGCGCGGCTGGTGGAGAGCGGCAACACGGTCGTGGTCATCGAGCACAACCTCGACGTCATCAAGACCGCCGACTGGGTCATCGACCTCGGTCCGGAAGGAGGCGACAAGGGCGGTCACCTGATTGCGGCCGGCACGCCCGAGCAGGTTGCCGCGGTCGCGGCCTCTTACACCGGCCGCTACCTGGCGCCGGTGCTCGGCATGGCCGCTCGCGTCGCTCCGGCGAGGCGCCCTCGACGCCGCGAGGCGGCCGCCGTCGCGTCCTAGCGCCGGGGAGCCACACTGGGTGGACATATGCCCACCCAGCGGCACCTTACGTTGGTGAGCCAGGCCGATATCGGCTCCTTTCGGCTCCCGGCGCCTCTCATCCATAACACATGCACGCGCTGCTGGGCATATGTCATGGTTGCGCCGGCACTCCCTTCCGTAACGCCCACCAGCGCACCCATATGTCCACATTGGCAGCCGCGAAGGCGTCCTGCTCGGTCAGCGCACCCAGAGCTGGTCGAGGAGCACGAAGTAGGCAGGATGGAACTGGTAGTTCCCGACGCGCGCCGATACGAAGTCGGTGCCCTCGTTGAAGAGCGGCGCCCACAGCGCCAGATCGACGACGGCTCTGTCGATCTCTGCCCACCTCTCCGCCGCGGCCGCTGCATCGGTCGCCTGAAGCTGGCCCGCCTCGGTCATCCGGGCGTCGAGCGTCGGATCACAGTTGTTCGTCAGCCCGGCGC
>JACDBS010000049.1 GCA_013694795.1 Chloroflexota bacterium
GGCGCAGGGGGTGCGGCAGCAGGCGGTTCGACCGGCGTCGACACCGGGACGGCACGTCGCGTGGGCTGGATCGATTGGCGGACGGCCACGGAGGAGAGGGCCGAATCGACGGCGAGCAGCTCGAGCAGCAGCCGGGCGCGGCCTTCACGGGCACCCGCTCCGGCGGCCTCCGCCACGCTGCGCAGCACGGTCGCCAACCTGCGCGCGGCGGCGGGGTCGGAGGCGGAGGCGAGCAGGCGTCGGCGCGCCTCGCCCTCCGCCTGTGCGGCAACCTGGGCGAGATCTCGGCCGGCATCGGCAAGGGCGGCGACGGCGTCCAATGCGGCCGGGGCGTCACCGTGCTCGTAGGCATCGACCAGGGCGACCACCGCCTCTTCGTCGGCAAGGCCGACCGCCTCCCGCACCTCGGACATCGTCAGGCGGCCGGACGAGAAGGCGAGCACCTGGTCGAGCAGCGACTCGGCGTCGCGCATGCCGCCGTCGGCAAGGCGCGCAACCAGGGCGAGCGCGTCGTCATCGGCCTCTGCGCCTTCGGCGGAAATGATGCGGACAAGCTTGCCGACGATGGTCGACTCGGCCAGGCGACGGAAATCATGGCGCTGCGTGCGGCTGATGATGGTGGCGGGCACCTTGTGCGTGTCGGTGGTGGCCAGGACGAAGACCACGTGGTCGGGCGGCTCCTCGATGAGCTTGAGCAGCGCGTTGAAGGCGTGCGTGCTCAGCATGTGGACCTCGTCGATGATGTAGACCCGCTTGCGGAGCTCCGAGGGTGAGGTGAGCGCGCGCATGACGAGGTCGCGGGCGTCCTCGACGGCACCGTGGCTGGCAGCGTCGATCTCGATAACGTCGAGCGCCCGGCCCTCGCGAATGGAGACGCAGGCGGCGCATTCATCGCAGGGCTCGCCATCGGGACCGAGCGCGGTGCAGTTGATGGCCTTGGCCAGGATCCGAGCGGTCGATGTCTTGCCGGTGCCCCGTGGCCCCACGAACAGGTAGGCGTGCGCCAGGCGGTCGCCGCTGACCGCGCGGCGCAGGGTGGTCACGATCGGATCCTGTCCCACGAGCTCACTGAAGCGCTGGGCGCGGAAGCGTCGGTAGAGGGCTTGATGTGGGGCGGCCGAGTCGCCGGCAATGGCGACGGTCGGCTGGGCTGCGGGCATGACGCGGGCTACCGTACTCCGATTCGCATCGGTGGAATGGAATCGGTCGTGCACCCGGTGTCGAACCGCACCTGCTCGCACTCACCCACGCGCCCGGCTCCAGCCAGGTTGTCCCGCGGCACCCGAAGGGGATCGCTTACCGCTGCTTCCTTCCGGACCTGACGGGATTCACGGACCAACGCTGCGCGGGACCCGACTCTCAACGTCGGACGCGGTGGTGGTGGGCGAACGGTGCGGACCTCGACCGGGAGTTCAGCTCCGCTGTAGCGGATTGCGGATACAGGGCACCGCTAGTTCCCCGCCTAGCACGACCGGCCGCGATGGTAGGTCGTGCGGGCGCATCGGTCAATTCGAGGCTGGCGGAGAGGGAGGGATTCGAACCCTCGACGGGTTGCCCCGAACGGCATTTCCAGTGCCGCGCCATAGGCCTCTAGGCGACCTCTCCTCGAAGGCGGTGCCGTGGCGGAGAGGGTGGGATTCGAACCCACGGTACGGTTACCCGCACACCGCTTTTCGAGAGCGGCACCTTCAACCACTCGGACACCTCTCCACGCCGCATGGGAGTCTAAACCGATGCGGACTCGGTGGCCAGCCGTCGGGCCTCAGACTCGCGCACGCCGGAGACGACCGACAGCTGATGCGGCAACGACGGATCGCGTGCCAGTTGGAGGACGCTGCCGGCGGCGCCGCGATCCGGGTCGGGCACGGCGAACACGAGCGCGCGCACGCGCGCCTCGACGAGGGCGCCCACGCACATGGCGCACGGCTCATGAGTGGTGAAGATGGTGACCTCGCTCAGGCGGCGGGTGCCAAGCTTGCGGGCGGCGGCCTGGACGGTGAGCAGGACGGCGTGCGCGGTGGGGTCGCCCTGCAGCGCCGGGCGATCATGGTCGCGCGCGATCATGGCGTCGTCGATGACGGCCACCGCGCCGATGGGCTCCTCGCCCTCCTCGGCTCCCCGCCTTGCCTCGGCGATCGCCTCGGCCATGAACAGTTCGTAGTTCATCGGTGCCGCCGAGTCTAGCAGGGGTCGATCAGGCGGTCGTTCGCGCCTCCGCCGTCTCACCCATGAAGCCGACGGCCAGCAGGATTGCGCCAGTCACGAGGTGCAGCCAGATGTCATTCCCGCCCAGCGGGACGAGGCCCAGGCCGTCGGAAATGATGAAGCCCAGAACGCCCAGCAGAAGGAGCACGGCGCCCACGCTGCGGGTCGTGATGATGGCCGCCGCGGTGGTCGTGGAGCCGTAGAGCAGGATCGCGCCGATCAGGAGGTGCACGACGTTGTGCAGCACGTTGACCTCGAAGAGTCCGAAGATGGGACTCGCGAG
>JACDBS010000054.1 GCA_013694795.1 Chloroflexota bacterium
GCGGAGGGTCCTCGCCTGGCGTCGCGGTGCCCGGCGGCTCGGCCGCGGGGTCCACGCCCCCAGGATCGATCTCGCCGGCCAGTGGTCGCTCAACGCCCGATGCGGCAATCGGCTCCGGGCTGATGGGCGTCGGCTCGTCGACGCCGAATGACTCGTAGTAGGTCGCGTAGAGCTCGTCGGTGGCGATGCCGGTCCCGGCCTCGAGTGCCTCCGCGTCGGATGCGCCGTCTCGGTAGGCGGCCGCGATGCGCGCCACTGCCTCGGGACCGTATCGGTCCACGATGAGGTCGACCATGGTCGTGCCCTGCGCGTACGACAGCCGCCCACCGCGCTCGCCGATGGGGAACTGCTCGGTGATGGCGTCGAATGCGAAGAGCCCGGCGCCCGAGGCCTCGGCCTCCACGATCGAGCGCTCTCCGGCGGCGTCGCCACTCTCCGACCAGCTGGCAATCCCCTCGTTCAACCAGCGCGCCGGCTCGTGGAACGGGTTGTCGGTCGCGTCGTGAAAGACGATGTGGGTGACCTCGTGCACCATGGCCGTCTCAAGGTAGGCGGCTGACCCGCCCTCGAGCCACATGAAGATGGTGCGCAGCTCGCTGTAAGCCGCGGCTCCCGTCCACTCGCGCGCCCCCGACCCGAGCGCGCCGAAGAAGTCGTCGCGCGTCGCGTACACGAACACGTCGACCGGGCCGGCCAGCTGCGTACCCAGGAGCTGCTCGGCGCTGTCCACGCCGACGGCGGTGAGCTCACCGAAGCGCAGTGCCTGCGCCTCCGCCCCGCCATACCAGTGGACGGTCGCCTCGCCAAGCTGCGCGCTCTGCCAGTCCAGGCCGGGACGGTCGTCCACGTAGCGGATAGTGGCGGGGTCCGACAGGCGTACCTCGTCGCCATCGGTGGCGCGCCATTGGTAGCTGACAAGCGTATTTGGGGTCAGGTAGTCGACGGAGGTATCCCACACGTAGGTGGCCGATGCGTCCGAGGTCTCGACCGGCACCACGAACGAGGCGTCGCTGCCCGGCGTGCGCAGGAGCAGCTCCATCCGATCGGGGGCGCCGCCCGCCAGCGCCACGTCGAAGCGGATCTCCTGGGCGTAGGTGGAGTCGGCCTCGAGGGTGCCGAAGTCGTCGAATGCCGCGGCGCCATCGGCCAAGACTGCCGTGAAGCCCAACGCAACGAGGCCGGCCGCAAGCCAGCGCGTCAGCCGTCCCATGACACCCGTCCAAAATCGAGGAGGCCCACCGTCAGGTTGCCCAGCCCGCGCAGGCCGTCGGCGACCAGCCACCACGTCTCGCCGTACGCCCAGGGAATGACGGGGGCCTGTTCGGCGACGTGGGCCTCGACCGCACTGTAGGCAGTCCCCACGTCTTCATCGGCGGCTTGCGCCGCCTGTTCGAGGAGCGTTTCGAACTCGTCGTCGTTCCAGTCGCCGTAGTTGCTGGCCGCTCCCGGCTCAAGCAGCAGGCCGTAGAGCGCGTGCGGAGACGGATAATCGGCAATCCAACTGATGGTGAATATCTGCGGCGGGCGCGTGGCGAGGAGCGAGAGGAAGTCACCGAAGTTCATCGTCTCCACCTCGATCTCGACTCCGAGCTCTTCGCGCCAGACCGCGGCCGCAGGCTCGACGCCCAGGCCGCTGCCGTTGACCACGATGGTTCCAAGGTCAGCCCGATCGCGGTAGCCCGCTTCGTCCAGCAGCGCCCGGGCGCCATCAGGATCGCTGCGCAGCTCCGGCGCGAAGCCATCCGGCCATATCGCGGGAGGCACGATGCTGCCCGCCGGCGCGGAAGAGGCACCCTCCGCCAGCGGCACCAGCCGCTCACGGTCGAGCGCCAGGGCAAACGCGCGACGCACCCGGGCATCGTCGAACGGAGGCTGCGTCGTGTCGAACCCGTAATAGCTGATCGTCAACGGCTCCGCCGCGTGCAGGCGCGGCCCAAGGTCTGCGTCGTACGCAATCCAGGTCGCGTCCCAGCCGGGAACCTGCGCCAGGTCCACCTCTCCCCGATCGAACGCGGTGGACGTATCACCGTCCACGCCGCTGATCCAGCGGATCTCGTCGATGGGGGGTGGACCGGCGACATACCGATCGTTCGCGAGCAGGACCAGGTCTCCGGCCTCCACTCCGTCGAGGACGTATGGCCCGCTGCCCACGAAGGTCTCGGGCGTCTGCCAGCCGGAGGTGGCGTCGGCGCCGGGCGGCACCACGAACGTGCTGGGCGTCGCAGTGATCTCCAGAAAGTAGGAAGCAGGGTGACGCAGCTCCACCACGAGCGTTCCGTCGTCCGGTGCGTGGATTCCCACCTCGTCTTCTTCCGCGTCGCCGGATGCGCGCGCCGTGGCGCCGGCGACCACGCTCAGAACGTCCGGCGCGGTCGCCCCGGTGGCTGGGTCGAGCAGTCGCATCCACGAGCGGCGCACATCCTCGGCGACGAGAGGCGTGCCGTCGCTGAATGCAAGGTCGTCGCGGATGGAAAACTCATAGGTCAGCCCGTCCGCGCTGATCGACCAGCCAGAGGCGAGCGACGGATACGGTTCGCCGCGCTCGTCCAGGCGCGTCAGCCCGGCGTACAACTGGAGCAGCAACTGCACGTCGGCCGCATCGGCGATGAACGCCGGATCGAGCGTCCCCGGCGGCCCCGCCAGGTAGCGCAGGGGCGGGCCCGCCGCTCGGGTCGGTCCCCCCAAGGTGCTGCTGGAGAGCGCGACAAGCACCGCCGCGAGGACGGCAAGGCTGAGGGGTCGGCGCACGGCGGCTAGTATACGGGCGCCGTGCAGCACGTTCATGAACACAAGTTTCAACCTCAGCCGGCGGGCGGCCTCACGTTGCGGCAGTTCGTCGAGTCGCTCCGACGCTGGACGCCAGAGATGCGCCAGATCGCCCAGATCGCGTTGACCCGGACGGACGAAGAACGCCGCCAGTACCTCCAGCAGTTCCACGCCGGCCACCACGAGCGGCTACCGGGCCCGAACGACAGCTTCATGCGCTGGGCCTATTCCGACCCTCGGCTCGAGGATGTACCGCTGCTCCTGGCGGAGCTGGCGTGCACCGATGCCGACTATGCCGGCGCCCTGGAGCACGAAGCCGATGTCCTCGTCCGACAACGTGCCCACGGCAAGAGCCCCGCACAACGGATTGCGGATTACCTGTCCCTGTTGGGCATGGAGAACAGCGAGCGTGTCCGCACCGCCGTCGCCAGCCTCCTGCCGCCCGCCACCGCCGATCCGGCCGTGGCTGCCACCATCCGCCACATGCGACGCCGCTGGCTGGAGCTGTACGGTGACGATCCCTTCTTCGCCGAGGACTGACGGCGTCATGCGCAAGCGACCACTGGCCTGGGGCCTCATCGCATACGGCCTGCTGGGGCTGCTGCTCGTGATCGGCGGCGCCGTCATCGGCCTCGATGTGGCCGGCCGGATCGAGCGGCTGGCGTCGGCCGCCGAAGGCACGCTGACGGCGGCCGCCCGTTCCACGCGCGCCGCGGCGGATTCGTTATCGAGCATTGATGGCAGCCTGTCCGAGGCCCAGGCGTCGGCCGACGGTGCAGCGATCCTCGCCCGCGAGGCGGGCGCCACCCTGGATTCGCTGGCGGTGGCCATGCAGCTTTCGTTCTTCGGTACTCAGCCGTTACTGCCGCTGGCCGCCGAGTTCACCGCGAGCGCCGACCAGGCGGAACAGCTGGGCGGCCGGCTGGACGCCGTCGGCAGCTCACTGGGCGACACGCGGACCGATGTGGCGATCATCGGCGTGGAGCTCGAAAGCCTGAGCAGCGAGATCGAGTCGCTCCTGGGCGCCGGAGGGGAAGACGGCGGCTCGCCGCCGCTTCGGCTGTTCGTCGCGCTCCTGCTGGCCTGGATCGCCATCCCCGCGGTTGCCACGCTCCTATTCGGGATGGCGCTCCTGCGACCTACGCGGGCGCTGCCAACGGATGCCTGATCGGCTCAGTCGGCCCAGCGCAGGATCCGTCGCAGGCGAAGGAGCGACCCGACGTACAGGATGAGACCGATCCCGGCGAGCACGCCGAGCATCCAGATGTCGGTCACACTGCCGCGCAACATGTGGTCCTGGAGCAGGCCGATGCCATGGGTCACCGGCAGCGAGTAGGCCAGGTACTGCGTCCATTCCGCAAAGTCGGAGACCGGCAGCACGAACCCAGAGAAGAAGACGCTGGCAAGCAGGACCAGCATCGAGAGCTGCACGGCCTGGCGCTCCGAGTCGGCGACGAGCGAGATGAGGACGCCGACCCCCAGCGACGCAAAGGTGAGCAGAAGCACGATCCCAATGAACGGCAACCAGCCACCCAGCAGGGGCACTCCCAGCACCCCGACCAGCAGCGCGCCGACGATGCCGGCGACCGCAAGGCTCAGCACGGCGTACGCGATGTACTTGCCGACGAGCAGCTCCATCGAGGTCACCGGTGCCACGCGGAAGCGGTCCATCTGGCCGCTGAGCCGCTCGCGCACCATGGACAGGGCGGTCAGCGTGATGGCCAGGTGCTGGAGGACCAGGGCAAACACGGCCGGGCCGAAGAAGCTCAGCACGGCCGGCTCCGTCGGCGCGACATTCTCTGTCGCCGCGGTCGTAGGGCGCGCGATGACCTCCGGCGGCACGTTGGCCACGGCCGGCCCCAGTTCACCCTCCACGAAAGAGATCCCCTCGGCAGCCGCCTCCTCGATGATCTCGGCGTTCAGGCTGCTCACCAGGATGGCCGTTGCCAGCCCCGCGAGCTGGTCGTACACCGGATCCACCTGGTTCCACGCCACCCGGATCGTCGTCTGCTGGCCGTTGCGCAGCTCGGACGACGCATTCTCCGGCACCACGATCAGCAGGTCGATCTCGCCGGCCCGCAGGCGCTCCTCCGCGGCTGCCGCATCGGTCCCCACCGCCCGCGCGTCGAGCCGTCCGGGTGCCAGGTCGGCGTAGTACGCGGCATCGCGCGGCAGGCCCCCACCCTCCGGAATGATGATCTCGGTGGCGAACGGCGCGCGAAAGCCGGAGTAGCCGAGCCCGAAGATGAACATGATCAGAAACGGACCGACGATGAGGCTCAGCAGCACCCCTGGCCGGCGCAGAACCTCACGCAGCTCCTTGCCGGTGAAGGAGGCCATCCGGATGATGCTCTCACCGATACTACCCATCTGCTTGAATCCGCGGTTGGCCGGTGCCGTCGTCCGCCCAGCCTCGGTCGGCCCGACGCTTCTCCACAAGGCTGGTGAAGACCTCGTCGAAGGTGGGCTGATGCTCCTCGATGCCCGCCACCTCGACGCCGCCGGCGCGTAGCTCGTCGATGATGCGTGGGGTGAGGGTCGCCGCGTCCTGCACCGTCACCATCAGCGTCCGCGGCGCCGTCTGCCGAACATTCGTGACGCCCGGAACGCTCACGAGCAGCTCGGGATCCACGGCGCGGGCCGTCTCCACCTGGAGGACATCGCCGCCGAAGACCATCTGGCGCAGCGCGTCGGGCTCGCCCATCGCCACCAGCTCACCGTCGGCGATGAGCGCGACACGATCGCAGTACTCCGCCTCCGACACGTATTGGGTGGTCACGAGAAGTGTGCGCCCCTCGTCGCGCAGCTTGCGGAGCCCTCCCCAGATCGCTTGACGCAGGATCGGATCGATCCCGGCCGTCGGCTCGTCGATGAAGAGCACCTCGGGACTGTGCACCAGGGCGCACGCCAGCTCCAGGCGCCGCTGCATCCCGCCGGAGAGGTCACGCGCCAGCCGATGTCGCGCGTCGGTCAGCTCGACCAGCTCGAGCGCCCGACGGATGAGCTTGCGGCGCCTGAAGGGACCGATCCCGTAGAGCGCTGCCACGAAGCCCACGTTCTCCTGGGCAGAGAGGTCCTCGTACAGGCTGAACAGCTGCGGCATGTAGGCGATACGCCCGCGCACTCTCTTGCTGAAGCGCATCGGATCCTCGCCGAGTACGTGCATCTCGCCGGACGTTCTTCCCAGCGTCCCGGTCAGCATGCGCACGGTGGTGGTCTTGCCGGATCCGCTGGGCCCGACCACTCCCAGGATGGTGCCCTGGTGAACATCGAAGCTCAGGTCGTCCACGACGACGCGGTCGTCGAAGGCACGAGTCACGGCCTTGGCAGAAATGATGGGGGCGGACGTCGCGGCGGTCACGCGCGGGTCCTAAGCAATTCACATGCCGCCCGGCAAGCAAGCGCTTGCTGGCAAACGCCTTGCACGCGACATACGCATGCCTCACACGCACAGCGAGCTCAGCGGCCTAGAAGTGCTCCTCCTGATCGGTCCTCTCGTCGCCGCCGACCCAAGGCTCTCGGTCGGGTCGCAGCTCCGGCTCGGCGCCCGCGTCCTCGGTCTTGCCGGTCTGGGCTCGTGTCACGTCCGCCCGGTGCATCGGATCAGAGGCCTCGCGCAGCTCACCGGGCTCGAATTCGCGCTGCGCGTCGTCCGGGGTGAGGTCACCGGTGGCGCCGGTCATGCCGCCGCCACCCGAGTCGCGGTCGGTCATCGCTGAAGGGGAGCCTCCACCTCACCGCGCCAGGCACCTGTCTCGCTCCGCCGACTCTCAATGAACTCCTTGAAGCGCTCGAGATCCCCCTTCACGCGCCGATCAAGGAAGCCAAGCGCGGTTCCGACATTCTCGACCAGGCCTTCGGGAACCACGTCCATCTGAAGGGTGACGCGCGACGTTTCATCATCAATGCGGTGGAATGTCACCACGCCGGCATTCTCAGCGCCCGCGGTGGCATTCCAGGCGACGCGCTCATCAGCATGCTGCTCGGTGATCTCGGCATCCCACTCCTTTTCGGCTCCACCGACCTCGGCGACCCAATGAAGGTGGGTGTCATCGGTCTGGGTCACTGACTTCACCCCCTCCATGAAAAGCGGGAAGTCCTCGAACTGCGTCCACTGGTTGTAGGCGGTGCCCACCGGCACCTTGACATCAATGCTCTCGACGACGGAAGCCATTACGAACGTTCCTCCACTGGTGAAGCGAGTTTGGTCTCTTGCTCCTCGTCCGATGCAAGGCACGCGCCAGCTTGCGCCCCCGGCAGGGGCGAGACAACGTCAGGACGACTCAGACCGCCACGCGGTGTCACACCGCCGGTCGTCGCGCTGAATGCGTCGGTCGGCCATTCGTATACTCGTGACTGCCCGACAACGACCAGTCCGGTATCTCGCCGCACTCCCGCGGAGGTTGCGTGTCCCGATCCCTCAGGGCCGCTCGTCGACCGGCCGTTTGCCTTCTCCTCGTTTGGATGACGGCCGTTGGGGCAGGTTGCGTCACCGATGTCCGCCCCGCGGCGTGCGACGAGCCAAGATCACCCTGGGGCTGGAGCTCACCGCCACCTCGCTCACTCCTGCCGCCCCGGCCGTGTGTCGCGATCAACAGGCAACCCTGGTGATTGCATCCGAGATCGACGGCATCCTCCACATCCACGGTTACGAGAGCGAGGTGCCAGCCACGGAGGTGACCGTCGGCGACGAGCTGCGCCTGACCTTTACCGCCCAGCGCAGCGGCCAGTTCCCGATTGAGCTCCATCCAGCCGATGCTCCAGCGGAGGTGAACATCGGCGTCATCACCGTCCATGAGCCGTAGGCCCCGGCTGGCGGCGGCTGCCGTCATCAGCTTCGTAGCGGCGACCCGGCCGAGCCCGGCGGCTGCGCACGCCATCGACGGCACGTTCCAGTTGCCGGTGCCGCTGTGGCTGTACCTGGCCGGCGCGGCGACTGCGGTCGCTGCCTCGTTCCTCGTGACGTCGCTTTTGGCACGGAACCTGAATCACGGAGCGTATCGGTCACGTCCCGGTCAATGGAATCGTCACTTCCGTCGCGCGCGCCGTGCTTCGCGCCCTGGGCCTCGCGTGGTGGTACGGCGCCATTGGCGTCGCGTTCGTCATCGGCGACATATCGCCGCTGCCGGGCGTGCTGTTGTGGATCGGGATCTGGGTTGGCCTTCCGATCACCGCGGTCCTGCTGGGAAATCCCTGGCCGTCGCTCAGCCCGTTCCGTTCCACGTTCGCAGGGCTGGAATGGGTTGCCCGACGGCTGGGCGCGGGACGACTGGACTTTGGGCTTCGCTACCCGGCCGCGTTCGCGCGCTGGCCGGCCGTGGCCCTGCTGGCCGTCGGTATCTGGGTCGAGCTTATCCTGCCCGCCAGCGCGACCGCCGTCACCGTCGGCCTGCTGATGGTCGGCTACACCGGCATCACCCTGGCCGGCATGCCTCACCGATGTCGCGCGTGCCGGCTGGTCGGACGCTGCCTTCATCGTCCTGGTCCTGGCCGGTGTGAGCTATGACGGCCTGCGAGAAACCTCCTTCGGCGCGACCCTCATCGGATGGCTGCTTCCGCCGATCACCGACCTGTTCGGCGTCACCCTGGCCGCATTTCGCCTCATCGACACCGTCGCCTTCGCGCTCGTCGTGGCCGCATTCCTCCTCGCCTTCGCGACCGTGCTCTGGCTCACGCGCCACATCGCGGCTGCGGAGCTGACACCTCCGGGCGTGTATGCGGCGACCCTCCTGCCGATCGCGGCCGGCTACCTCATCGCGCACTACATGACCCTCGTCACCCGGGGCATCGTCTGGCTCCCCTCGCTCGTCGTCGATCCGCTCATGAGCCTGGCCCCGCAGCTCGACTGGATCCCGGTCAGCGCGGTCTGGTACCTGAGCGTCGCGGCCATCGTGGGCGGCCACGTGGCGGGCATCGTGCTCGCCCACCGTCTTGGGCTGCGCGACTCACCGCGCCGCGCCACGCGTGTCGGACTGCCCATGGTGGCGCTTATGATCGGCTACACCGTCCTCAGCCTGTGGATCATCGCGCAACCGATCGTGGTCGAGCCCGGCGTGATCGTGGCCGTGATCCGCTAGGCTCACCGGCGTGACCGACGTCAGCATCGCGGTGGCCGTGGCCGCCGGTGCGCTCAGCTTCCTCTCCCCCTGCGTCCTGGCCCTCCTGCCCGTCTACCTCGCATTCCTGGGCGAGGCGGCGACGGGCGCTGGCACGGCGCCAACGGCGGTGGGGGTGACCCGCACCGCCGTCCTGCCGCAGGCGCTGCTGTTCGTCGCCGGCTTCAGCATCGTGTTCGTGGTGATCGGCACCTCCATCGGCCTCATCGGTGCACCGCTCTTCCGAATCCCGGAGGCGCGCCAGGCGGCGGGAATTGCGGTCATCGGCGTGGGCATCATCACGACCGGCGTCTTCGGGCCCGTCCTGGATCGGTTCCGCGTCGGCGTCGATCCGGCGGCCCTGCCAGCGGAGCGATCGGTCCGAGCTCTCGCCCTCGGGGGCCTGGTGGCCATCGGGTGGACCCCGTGCATCGGTCCGGTGCTTGGCGCGATCTTCACCATGGGCGCGTCAAGCGGCTCGGCTCCGGTGGTGGCGCTGCTGCTGACGGCCTACTCCATCGGCCTTGCGATTCCATTCCTCGTCGCGGCCATGGCCTTCCCGCGCCTCCGTCCGTTGATCGAGCTCCTCCGACGGCATCACCGGGTGGTCCAGGTGATCAGCGGCCTGCTCATCGTCGTCATCGGCATCCTGATCTTCTTCAACGCCTTCGCGCGGCTCGCCAACCTCTTCACCTTCGCCTTGTGAGCCTCCGGCTCGGCATCTCGTTCTTGATGCAGCGAGCCCCTCAGCTGCCCTCGGGCATGGCCGGGGTGACATCAGCCTCGGCCGTATCCTCGAGCACGAAGCGGTAGATGAGCGCCGCGACGCCAGCGCCGACCAATGGACCGATCCACCACACGTACCAATCGGCGAAGGTGCCCGACGCGACGGCAGGGCCGAACCAGCGTGCGGGATTCATGGCGGCGCCCGTGAGCGGACCACCCATGAGGATGTCGGCCGCCACCGCCAGACCGATGGCCAGGCCGCCGAGCTTCGGCGCGCGCCGGTCGATGGCCGTCCCGAACACGGCGATCAGCAGGACGACCGTCAGGATCGCCTCGATGGTGATGGCGCCCACCACGCCCATGCCGGCGTCGACCGCCGGCGTCCCGAGCGCGACGGGCTGCCACGATGACTCCGGAAACACCGCCCGCAGCGCGAAACCGGCCATGACTGCACCGATGAGCTGGACGGCGATGTACATGCCGGCGCGGGTGATGTCGATCCGCCCGGTCAGCCACACGGCGAAGGTCACCGCGGGGTTGAAGTGGGCGCCGGAGATCGGGCCGAGCGCGGAGACGAGGACCGCCAGAGCCAGGCCGTGCGCCAGCGCGACGCCAACCAGTCCCCCACCCCCGTCGCCGGCGTGGCTGCCGAGAACCACTGCCCCCATGCCGACGAAGAAGAACAGGAACGTGCCGATGGCCTCGGCCACGAGGACGGCGGTTAACCGCGGCGCTGACATGGGCTACCTCAATGGCTATGTGGCGCCCCCGGAGGGACTCGAACCCCCGACGCCCGCCTTAGGACGGCGGCGCTCTATCCTCTGAGCTACGGGGGCGGCGCCTCCGGCATCCTACCGTATGATCGCGGCCATGCCCCGCCCCATTCTTTACGTTCGGGAGGGCTGCCACCTCTGTGAGGAGGCGAGCGTCCTGCTGGACGACATGCTCGGAACCGATGGCTGGGACGGCGTGGACATCAACACTGATGACGACCTGCTCGTCCGGTACGCGCACCGCATCCCCGTACTGGCGCTCGAGGGCGAGGACCGGCTGGAGCTGATCATCACCCGCCCGGACCTCGAGGCGGTCCTGGGCCGATGATTCCCGCCGCGTTGCGGGGCCGGCGCTTCAGCCTGCTCTGGCTGTTGGCCATAGGAGCGCTGGGAGTCACCCTGGCGGTGCTGGCCACCATCCCGCTGCTGCGGGCACCGAGCGACGGCACCCTCGGCACGCTCGTAGGCAAGCCTGCTCCTGCGTTGGTCGCGCAAGGACTCGACGGAACGACGCATTCCCTCGCGGATGCCGACGGGCGCCTGGTGTGGGTCAACTTCTGGGCCACGTCGTGCGATCCGTGCCGCACCGAGATGCCGGCCATGCAGCGCATCGCGGAGGCATACGCCGGCGATGTGTTGATCCTCGGCGTGAACTGGGGCGAGGAGCGCGGCACCGTCGTCGACTTCGTCGACCGATACGGCGTGGAATACCCGATCCTCCTGGATCCGGGCCTCGAGGCATACTACCGGTGGGCGAGCAGCGATGGACTGCCGCGGCACTACTTCATCGGCGAGGCCGGCACAGTGGTGCGCGAGGTCATCGGCCCATTGGAGCCCACCCGGATGGTCGCCATCCTTGAGAGGCTGCTGGCATCGCCCTGAACCTCATTCCCGCTCGCGGATCGAGAAGTTGCACCCAGCGCATCCAAATGCGAAGTAGGCCTCTCGTTCGGCTCGAATCCGACCAAGAGTTGCATGCGGCCGCAACTCCAGGTCCGCGAGGCGCGCACCTTCTTAGATAGATGCACTGAACGCAACGCAGGGCCGCTGGCATCGCCCCCAAACGTCAGCCCTCGACGACGAGGGTGCCGTTCATGTCCGCGGGATGGAGGTCGCACATGAAGTAGTACTCGCCCGCGTCAAGCGGATCCACCCGGAGCTCGACGGTCTCGCCCCCGTTGATGACGGTGCCCTCGGCGAGCAGCTCGCCACCCTCCTCGGCGTAGATGCTGATGTTGTGCGGGACGCTGTCATTGTTCACCAGGGTAATGGTGAAGGCCGCGCCAGCCGTCGCCTGGATCGTCGTGACGGGAAAGGCGAGGTCGGCGG
>JACDBS010000068.1 GCA_013694795.1 Chloroflexota bacterium
GCCAGAAGGCCGGCACCATGTCCGGCGGCGAGCAGCAGATGCTGGCCATGGGCCGCGCGTTGATGGCCCAACCCAAGGTGCTGCTCCTCGACGAGCCATCGATGGGCCTCTCGCCCATCCTGACCGAGCAGATCTTCACCATCATCCAGGAGATCAATGGCCAGGGCACGACCGTCCTGCTGGTGGAACAGAACGCGCTCATGGCTCTCAATGTCGCGGCGCGCGGGTATGTGCTTCAGACCGGACAGATCATCCTGGCCGATACGGCCGCCAACCTCGCCGCCAACGAGCAGGTGCGCCAAGCCTACCTCGGCGAGATCTGACCTTCGTGGCGTCCGATCCTCCGCCACCCGGGCGCTCCCCGCAGGACTATCGCCCCGACCTCCGCCCCATGATCATCCTCGGGGCCATGCTGGTGGCCGTGGTCGTCGCCTGGATCCTTCTCTCTCCTGTGATCCTTCCGCGCTGAGCTGGGCCGGCACATGACCGGCCCATCGGGTTGTGAACATTGCCAGCGTTCCCGACTCGCACAATACGCTCGTAGGCGCACATTGCATGGTAGATGCCGGTCTCGCGCCACCGTTCTGAGCGTGGATTGACGTCACAGAAGGCATCGCAGCCGTGCAATCTGCGCTGTGGAGCACCTTGCTCCAGACCGGGACGCGGGGCTCGCACAATGAGCGCGCCGACGCACAATGGCACGAGAGATTCCGCTTGCAATCGCGCCCGCGAGCTGCCGCGCGTCAGTACCGCCGCGGAGCCCCGAAGCCGGTGCCGGCTCCGTACAGGACAAGCGCCACGCCGACTGCGGCCAGCGCCAGCCCGGGGGATTGCTGCGGGAATGGCACGTAGCCGACCGACCACAGCTCCCAGCCGCGGTACAGCAACGCGCCGGCGCCGACGACCCCCACTGCGAGGTACACCCATGGCGCGTCCAGGACGAAACCCCATCGGCCGCGCATGTAGCCGATATCGAGCAGGACGAGCGCCCCGATGGCCGCCCCGTAGATGACGATCCCCGGCCCCTCGAGGCCAATCCCTTCCTGAGCGGGCACGTGAACCCCGGACACGGAATCCCCGCCGGAGCGCCACCAGGGCAGGAAGCCGGAGCCGATCATGGCCAGGGCGCCCAGCAGGATCAGGAATCGGAAGCGCCGGCCGCCCCCGTCCATCGGTGTCTAACCCTCGGGCGGCGCGCCGCCGTAGACGGACGGCTTCAGCACGCCGATGTACGGCAGGTTGCGGTAGCGCTCATCGAAGTCGAGGCCGTAACCGATGACGAATCGGTCGGGAATCGTGAAGCCGATGTAGTCGATCGGGATATCGGCCAGGCGCCGCGCGGGCTTGTCCAGCAGGCAGCAGATCTTGATCGAGGCCGGCTGGCGATCGGCGAGATAGCCCAGCAGGTAGTTGAGCGTCAACCCGGTGTCGATGATGTCCTCGACCACGATCACGTCGCGCCCCTCGATTGGCTTCGAGAGGTCCTTCAGGATCCGGACCTGGCCGGACGATTCCGTGGCGGCGCCGTAGGAGGAGACCTCCATGAGGTCGATGCTGGTCGGCAGGTCCATGGTGCGCATGAGATCGGCAAGGAAGACGAGCGCGCCCTTGAGGACGCTGACCAGGACCGGGTCCTGGCCCTGGTGGTCGGACGTCAGTTGGGCTCCCAGCTCCGCCACGCGCGCGGCGATGGTGTCCGCGTCGAGCAGGATCTCCTCCACGTCGTCGTGGAGGCTCATCGGTTCATGCCAGCGCCGGTGTGCGCGTAGGCGCCGTTGGCGGCGGCCATGTCGGTCAGGAAGTCCAGGCGGCCGTATTTCAGCATCAGGGCCTTGAAATCACGGGCGTAGAAGAGCTTCACGCGGATCTCCGGGTAGAGCTGCCGGAGGTAGCGCAGCTTGCGGTTCTTCTTGCGCACCAGCGACTGCTTCAGCGTGGTCAGCTCGATGTAGAGGTCGATCTGGGGCAGGTAGAAATCGGGCGCGAACGACTCGATGACCGCGCCGTCGAAGTTCCAGGAGATGGGGAAAACGTCGGGTTCGTAGCGCCATGCGACACCGTAGAAGTCCAGGATTCTCGCCAACTCCGCCTCGCTGTCGTGCGCGAAACGGGGTGGCGAGTCCGAGGTCAATTGATCCGCCGCCTGACCTCGATCGTAGCCTGCCCTCGCGATGCTGACGCCATCACCGCGAGTATATGCGGCGGACTTATCCACAGGTTGGCTCTCGTCGCGCGAATGGTGGATAACTCGCCTTGTGATCCACAGCCGGTGGCTGGTACGGTGACTGTCCTGCTTCTGCGAGCGACCGAGTACGGTAACCGCGGATGGTTCGGGGCCGATGCGAAAGCCGGCCGCGAAGACCGACCATCCACCGGGAAGACCGAAAGGCGCTCGGAGGAGCATTTTCTTGTCTCAGACCGATGCGCGCGCCGCGCGCGTGGCGCTCGAACGCCTGCTCTCGACCGATGGGCTGGAGCTGTCAGCCGGCTTCGGTGACGCTGTCGAGCAATTCGTGGTCCTCCTGCTGGAGGCGAACGCGCGGCTCAACCTGACCCGGGTGGTGGAGCCCGATGCCGTGGCCCGCCTGCATCTGCTCGACTCGCTGGCCGCCCTGCCGTTGCTCGACGCTCTCGCGCCCCGCCGCGCGTGCGACCTCGGGTCGGGTGGCGGCGTGCCGGGGATCGTCCTGGCCCTGGCGCGCCCGGAAGTTCATTGGACGCTGATCGACTCGGTCCGCAGGAAGGCCGATGCCGTGCGCTCCTTCGTGGAAACGCTGGGCATGCGCAACGTCACGGTCGTTGCCCTGCGCGCCGAGATCTTCGGCCGTGATGGCGCTGCCCGCGAGTCCTTCGACCTCGCCACCGCTCGGGCCTGTGCCGCGCTTCCGGTGCTGGTCGAGTACGCCCTGCCACTCCTCCGCGTGGGCGGCACGTTGCTCGCCTGGAAAGGGCCCATCTCGTCGGACGAGCTGTCTGCCGGTGACGCCGCGTCGGCGCACCTGGGGGGCGGCGAGCCGCGCGTTCGCGCAGCCGGCTTCGAGGCGCTGGGCGACCATCGATTCGTGATCGTGCGCAAGGAGCGGCCGACGCCTCACCGCTTTCCGCGGCGTCCAGGGGAGGCGAGCCGCCGGCCGCTCGCCTGAGGCAATCCCCGGTCAAGTTGTGCCGATACATCGGCCCAGAGTTGGCATGGGTGCCCATGCTGCGCGGCCTCCGCGCTCGGAGCACGCCGATAGATCGGCGTAATCGCGCCCCGGGGGCAGTCCAGGCGCGATCTGGCCGATACATCGGAGTGGCCCGCGCTCGGGTGGTGCGCAGAGGCCGGCCTCGCGTCATCTGGGGACCGACATATCGGCGCAACCGCGCACGACGGGCCGGTTCACGCGCGATTCCACCGATGCGTCGGGGTAACGCAACACGAGGACCGCATTTCGCCTCGCCAACACGCGTCGGTATACTCGGCCCTCGCATGCGTATCGCCGTCCTGTCGGACATCCACGCCAATCTGCCGGCCCTGGAGGCGGTGGTTTCCGACCTTCCGTCCGTCGACCAGGTCTGGGTGCTGGGCGACACCGTTGGCTATGGCCCGCAGCCGAACGAGGTGATCACCACCCTCCAGGCCATGGGCGCGAGGGCGGTCCTCGGTAACCATGACGGGGCGGCGATCGGCATGGTCGACGCGAAGGACTTCAACCCGGATGCGCGCACGGCGATCGAATGGACTGCCGAGACCATCGATGCCAATACGCGCGCCTACATCGCAACGCTGCCCGAGGTTCGCCGCGACGGCGACCTCACCGCCGTGCACGGCTCACCACGTGACCCGATCTGGGAGTACATCACCGGCCCGGACGTTGCTGCCGCCAACCTCGATGCCTTCGACACGCGCCTCTGCCTCTTCGGCCATACCCATCTGCCGGTGGCGTATCGCGCCGTCGACGGCCGGGTGGAGGGCACGCACGGTCTGCCGGGCAAGACGATGAGGCTGAACGGGGCAAGAGCGCTGCTCAACCCCGGCAGTGTCGGACAGCCGCGCGACGGCATGTCGGATGCCGCCTACGCCATCCTGGACACGAACGGGAATCCAGACACCGACACGTTCGAGTTCCGCCGCGTGCGCTACGACATCGACCGCACCCAGCGCCTCATGCGCGAGGTTGGCCTGCCGGGCCGGCTCGCGGAGCGGCTCAGCTACGGACGCTGAGCGTCCGGGCGCCGTAGGATAGCGAGCGCCATGAGCTTCTTCCGGCGCTCCGACAAGCGTCCTTCCGCCTTCGACCATTCCCGCATCCTCGTGCCGCTGCTCGGCGAGGTGAGCGTCGACGACCCGGCTCTCAGGGTTGCGTCCCTGCTGCTCGACGGGCGCCAGGGGGTCGAGGTCTCCCTGCTCCACGTCATCGAGATCCCGTTCGAGCGCAACCTCGACGCCGAGGACGAATCTGCCGTGGCCAGCGCCGATGAGATCCTGTCCCGCGCGGAAAAGTTGCTTGCCGAGCATGGCATCCCGACCCGCACCAGCACCGTCCAGGCGCGGTCCGCCGGTCCGGCCATCGTGGACGATGCGAACGAGCTGGGCGCGGACCTGATCGTCATGGGCCTTCGCTACAAGAAGCGATTCGGTGGACAATGGGACGCGGGACGTACTGTCCCGTACGTCATGCGCAACTCGACCGCGCCGGTCTGGTGCCTGCGTGCTGAAACGAAGGAGCTGGCAAACACGCCATGAGGGTCATCATCGTCGGCTGCGGCCGCGTCGGAGCGCGCGTCGCGGCGGAGCTCGATCAACGCGGCGAGCACGTCACTGTCATCGACACCGACGCACGCGCTTTCAGCCGCCTGCCGCAGGCCTTCAAGGGCGAAACCGTGCGAGGCAACGGGACCGATGAGGACGTCATGCGCGGCGCCGGCGCGGAGCAGGCCGACATCGTCATGGCTCTCACCGAGGGCGACAACCGAAATGCGCTCGCCGCTCAGCTCGCGAAGCACCGGTTCGGCGCACCGCGCGTGATCGCCAAGATCAATGACCCGCTGCGCGGCGAGGCGTATCGCGCGCTCGGCATGGAGACCATCTGCCGCACGATCATGCTGGGCGACGCACTCGTCGTGGCCGCGGTCGAGGGTGCCGAGGCCACCAATGGATCCGTCGAGCCCCCCACCGCACAGCCGCTGCGCGGCGCGCCGCCACCCGGCTCGCTGGCCGACGACCAGGCCCGTGAGGCGCTCGAGGCGGATGACGATCCCGCTCAAACCGCAGAAGCGGTGGTGCAACCGGACGATGGCCGCGAAGGAGGCTTCTAGCCATGTATGTCGTGGTGATCGGCGGCGGCAACGTCGGCTACTACCTGACCAAGGAGCTCCTCGCGGCCGGACACGAGGTCGTGATGATCGAGGAGGATCTGGCGCGCGCGCGCCAGATCGCGGACGAGCTGGGCAGCATCGTCATCGCCAACGACGGCTGTGAGGGCCGATACCAGGCCGAGGCCGGCATGGGCCGGGCCGATGTGGTGGCCGCCGTCACCGGCGACGACGCCGTCAACCTCGCCGCCTCGCAGGTCGCGAAGATGCGCTTCAACGTGCCGCGATCGATCGCACGCGTCAACGATCCGAAGAACGAGAGCCTGTTCCGGCAATTGTCGATCGACGACACGGTCAGCCCGACGCGCTCGATCCTGGGCGTGATCGAGCACGAGATCCCGGTCCATGACCTCCTCCATCTGGCAGAGCTCGAGGGTGGCGACATTCAGATCGTCGAAGCTCAGCTGGACGCAGACTCGCCGGTCATCGGTCAGGCCCTGCGCGAGCTTTCGCTACCCGAAGGGAGCACCATCGCGGTCCTCATCCGCGACGAGCGTGCCCAGTCGCCTCGCTCCGACACCCGACTGCGCGCCGGCGACAAGCTCCTGGCCGTGACCTCCGCCGGCGGCGAGGCGGAGCTCCGCTCACTGCTCATCGGCGAGTGAGCGCGCCCGATCCGGGGCGCGTCCTGCGACGGGCGCTCGTTGCCTGGGGGCTCGGTCACCTCGCGCTGGGACGCCACGGCGTCGGTCGAACCCTGCTGCTGGCGGAGGTCGCGGCGGCGGGTATTGTCGCCTGGCTGAGCATCGGCCTCGCAGACTCGAGCGCGTACCTCATCCCGTTCATCTCCGGCATCGGGTTCATCGTCGCCTGGGCCTGGCAGGCCGTTGACGCCTACCGCGCGGCGCATCGGCTCCAATCGGCACGCGCGCCGACCCCCGAGCGCTCGCCGGCGGCCGCCATCGGCTGGCTGAGCCTGCCGCTGCTGATCTGGGGCGCCGGCTTCTGGCTCATCGGCGCCCACTCCGCCACACCGGCCGCCGTGCTGGACCAGTTCGTCACCGACTGGAGCGGGGACGCGCTGGGCGAGGCATGGTCACCGCAGGTGATCCGCGAAGCCGATGCTGCCGCCGCCTCCCTCGGGACAGGTCGCGACCGCTTCCGCGATGTCCGGATGCGGATCGTGAGCGCCGACGGAACCGGGGCCGCCGCCGTCGCCGAATCGGTTCACTTCGAGCGTCGCGAGTCGCGCTTCCTGTGGGTCTTCGCCGGGAATGAGCTCGTTCCCGTGGTGGACGAGCGGGTGCTGAGGCTGGAGCTCATCGCTCGCCCCGTCGAGCTGCCTGGCGGCGGTGATATCGGCGCCGTGCGCTGGGACCTGGCCAACGCCGAAGGCCCATAGCACGCCCATGTATCGGCGTTTCGTGTCGAGTGCCGCCGACCGCCGACCGCGCGCCGATCTATCGGCGTTCCGTGTCATGGGCTGGCTTCCGTGCGCCCTGGCGCCGATCTATCGGCCCCCGGTGCGCACGAACCGCGCTCACATGCACCTTTCGTGCGGAGTCTGGGCCGATACATCGGCGCGAAGCGACACGGCGGGGGTCTCGAGACGTAGAGCGGCGATAGATCGGCGCGCAGCACGTGGGCTGTCAGCATCCTTGACAGCATCATTGTCAGGGTTTATGGTCCCGACATGGATCCAAACCGGCGGGTGGCAACGACAAACAACGCCCCGCGCCGCAACGAGCTCACCCGACCCCGCTACATCATCAGCATCGCCGCCGAGCTGGCGAGCTGTCATCCGCGAACGCTGAGGACCTACGAGGAGGAGGGGCTTCTCCAGCCGCAGCGTCGCAATAACCTCCGCCTCTACAGCGAGGCGGACATCCAGCGCGTTCGCATCATCCGTTTTCTCACGCGTCGTCAGCGAGTGAACCTCGCCGGCGTGCGGGTCATCCTTCAGCTCGAGGCGCTCGGCAAGATCCGGGTCTACGATCTGTTCGATGAGAACGATGTAGAGCGATTCGCAGACGAGCCGGAGCTCGCGGAATCATCGGCTGAAGGAGCGATCCCCCGTGGCAGCAACTGACGACAGGACCAAGGACATCCCCGAGACCAAGGCCACCGAGGACGACGGCGCCGACCAGGAGCACATCCAGGTGCTGCCCCTCGTTGCGCTGCGCGACACCGTCATCTTCCCGGAGATGATCGTGCCACTCCAGGTCGGACGTGATCGGAGTGTCAAGGCGCTCGACCGCGCGGTTCGCACATCGCAGCCGGTGGCGCTGGTCACGCAGCGCTCCAGCGAGCAGGAGGACATCTCCAGCGTCGAGGAGCTGTACCCGGTCGGAACGCTGGCCAAGATTGCCCAGGTGATCAGGCTCCAGGACGGCACCATTCGCGCCATCGTGCAGGGGCAGCGCCGCATCCGGTTGCTCGACCTGCTCCAGACCGATCCCCACCTCGAGGCGCGGGTCGAGGTCATCGACGACGCCGGAGAGAAGACGCTCGAGGTGGAGGCGCTGATGGCGTCGATCCACGGACAGATCGAGCAGTACGTGAACTCAGGTGCATCGGTCCCGCCGGAGGTGGCGGTCGCCGCACGCAACATCGTCGATGGCGGCCTGCTGGCGGACATGACCGCCTACAGCCCGGAGATGACGACCGAACAGCGCCAGGAGCTGCTCGAGACGATCGACGTCGCCGATCGTCTGCGCCTGGCAAGCGGGTTCCTGGCGAAGCAGATCGAGGTACTCGAGCTCAAGGGCCGGATCCAGTCCGAGGTCAAGTCCGAGATGGACAAGACCCAGCGCGAGTACATCCTGCGCGAGCAGATGAAGGCCATCCAGAAGGAGCTCGGCGAGGACGATCCCGCCGTGGCCGAGGCGACCGAGCTGCGCGAGAAGGTCGAGTCGTCGGCCATGCCGGACGAGGTCAAGGAGAAGGCCCTCAAGGAGGTCGACCGCCTCAGCCGCATTCCCAGCGCCAGCCCGGAGCAGGGCGTCATCCGCACGTACGTCGACTGGCTGGTGAGCCTGCCCTGGGGCATCACCACCGATGACAACCTCGACCTGGACGGCGCGGAGAAGATCCTGCACGAGGACCACTGGGGCCTCGAGAAGCCAAAGGAGCGGATCGTCGAATACATGGCCGTGCGCAAGCTGGCCGAGAAGATCCGCAGCCCCATCTTGCTCTTCGTGGGACCGCCCGGCGTGGGCAAGACGAGCCTGGGCAAGAGCATCGCACGCGCCATGGGCCGCAAGTTCGTGCGCATGAGCCTGGGCGGCATCCATGACGAGGCCGAGATTCGCGGCCATCGGCGCACCTACATCGGTGCCCTGCCGGGTCGCGTCATCCAGAACATCAAGACCGCCGGCAGTGCGAATCCGGTCTTCATGCTCGACGAGATCGACAAGGTCGGCATGGACTTCCGCGGCGATCCGTCATCGGCGCTGCTGGAGGTGCTGGATCCGGAGCAGAACAACTCGTTCCAGGACAACTACCTGGAAGTGCCGTTCGATCTGAGCAAGGTGCTCTTCATCGCCACCGCCAACATGCTCGATACCATTCCGCCGGCCCTGCGGGACCGGATGGAGGTGATCAACCTCGCCGGCTACACGCAGTCCGAGCGGGTGAAGATCGCGGAGCGCTTCCTGGTGCCGAAGCAGCTGGAGGCGCACGGCCTCACCGAGAAGAACCTGAAGTTCGAGGAGGGCGCCCTGGTGCGCCTGATCCAGGCCTTCACCCGCGAGGCCGGAGTCCGGAACATGGAGCGCGAGATCGCGAACGTGGCGCGCAAAGTCGCGCGGCGCGTGGCGAACGACGCCAAGACCAAGGTCACCGTCAAGCCGGAGGAGCTCGAGGACTACCTCGGGCCGGGACGCTTCGAGTACGGCGAGCTCGAGACGGAGGACCAGATCGGCATGGTGACGGGGCTCGTCGTCAGCGACGCGGGCGGCGACATCGTGCAGGTCGAGGCGACGCGGATGGATGGCAAGGACGACCTCCTGCTGACCGGCCAACTGGGCGACGTGATGAAGGAGTCGGCACGCGCCGGGATGAGCTACATTCGCGCGCGACAGAAGGAATTCGGGATCGACCCGACGGTATTCGAGAAGTCGACGGTCCACATCCACGTCCCGGCGGGCGCGACTCCGAAGGATGGCCCAAGTGCCGGCGTGACGATGGCAACCGCCATGGCCAGCCTGCTCACTGGCCGCCCCGCGCGGCGCGACCTGGCCATGACCGGCGAGATCACGCTTCGCGGGCGGGTGCTGCCCATTGGCGGACTGAAGTCGAAGCTGCTCGCCGCGCACCTTGCCGGGGTCAAGACTGTCCTCATCCCGAAGCGAAACGAGAAGGACCTGGTGGACGTGCCCGACGAGGTGCGCCAGGAGCTCCGCATCGTGCCGGTCGAGAACATGGACCAGGTACTGGCCGAGGCGCTCATCGACGCGCCACGGCCGGCCGCCCGCATCAAGGCGGAGCGGGAGGAGCGCCAGAAGCGCGTCGCGCGCCGTCCGCGGCGTTCCCGCAAGGCGCCGGATGCGCCCATCTCCACCCCCGGCGACCAGCCCCCCGACCAACCACCGGCGGGCCAGCCAGCCTGAGGCCAGGCGTTGACGGTTTTGACGGTTCGGCATAGGGTTGACCGATGACGGACCGGCAGGACTGGATCACCACCGGCGAGGCCGCGCGGATGCTGGGCGTGCGATCGATCAACACGGTCAAGCGCCTCATCCGCGACGGCCGGCTGACCGCCATCAAGCCTGGCGGCCACTATCGCATCGCGAGCGCCGAGGTGGAGCGACTGGTCGCGGGGCCGACCATCGACCCGCGGGATGTTGACCGCCGGTCCCTCGCTCATTGGGCCGAGCGGCATGGCGTGGAGGAGCTGATCCTGTTCGGCTCGGCCGCCCGCGGTGAGATGCGACGCTTCAGCGATGTCGACCTTGCATTCGTCTTGAAGCCGGGCCACGCCATCGGCCTCTTCGAGCACGTCGACATGCGCGATGAGCTCGCGGATCTCTTCGGAGCCCCGGTCGACCTCGGGTCCCTCAGAAGCCTCAAACCCTGGGCTCGAGAGCAGCTCGATGCCCACGGAGTGACCCTACATGCCAGCCGATGACGAACGCCTGCGTGACATCCACCACGCCACTGAAGCGGCCCTTCGCTTCGTCGAAGGCCGGACGCGCGCTGACCTTGATGCCGATGAGCTGCTCACCGCAGGGTTGATGCACGAGATCACCGTCATCGGGGAGGCGGCACAGTCGCTCACCTCCGACCGCCGCGAGGCCATGACAGACATTCCGTGGCGTCAGATCATCGGCATGCGCAACGTGATCGTCCATGCGTATTGGCGCATAGACCCCGACGAACTCTGGCGAACTGTTTCTGAAGACCTGCCGCTGCTGCATCGTCGGCTTCGAGAGAGCGGCAGGGACCAGGAAGTCTGACCGATGGAGTACAAGGACTACTACGCGACCCTGGGCGTCCCGAAGACCGCCAGCCAGGGCGAGATCAAGAAGGCCTACCGCAAGCTGGCCCGTGAGCTCCACCCCGATACGAACAAGGATCCTGCCGCCGAGAAGCGTTTCAAGGAGGCGAACGAGGCGCACGCCGTCCTGGCCGATCCCGGCAAGCGCAAGCAGTACGACGATCTCGGCGCCAACTGGCAGGCGTACCAGCAGACCGGCTATGGATCGGGCGGAGCCACCGATTGGGGCGGCTTCGGCGGCGCGCCCGGCGGCACCCGCTGGACGTATCGCACCGGATCGGCCGAAGAGATGGGAGGGTTCAGCGACTTCTTCCGCCAGTTCTTCGCCGGCTCAACCGGCGGTGGGGGCTTCGAGTACGTCGATCTCGGGGACCTTGCCGGCGGCCGTGGCCGCCAGCGCGCCATGCCATCAGCCCAGGCCACCGCGGAGGTGAGCCTGGCCGAGGTCTCGACCGGGGCGGAGCGGCTGGTCAATGTCAACGGCCGGCGACTGCACGTCAAGATTCCCGCCGGGGTCGGCGACGGCTCGAAGGTGAAGCTCAGCGGCGCCGTTGACGGGGGCGATCTCGTTATCACGGTGCGCGTCCTTGCCGATCCTCGCTTCGAGCGGGACGGGACCAACCTGCGCACGGACCTGCCCCTCACCCTGGCGGAGGCGCTGTTGGGCGCCGAGGTGCCCGTCTCGACGCCCACCGGAAGCGTGAAGCTGCGCATCCGCCCGAACACGCAGAACGGACAGGAGATCACGGTGAAGGGCCGTGGCCTGCCGAAGCGCGGCTCGTCCGGAAAAGGTGACCTCATCGTGACCACGCGCGTGGTCCTGCCGACGCTCGACGAAAGCGCGATGGCTAACTTCGAGGCATTCGCCGAGACGTACCTCAGGCCCGGTAAGCGGAAGCGGCCTTCGGGACTCTGACTCAGCCGCTATCGGCCGCATTGAGGCGGCCTTGCAGGTCGGCGACTGCGTAGAAGAAGAACTTGCGGCCAACTCGTCGACGCAGCAGGAAACCGCCCTCTTCCAGGCCGATCAGATCCGTCCGCCCCGACTGGCGAGTGACACCATGGCTCTGAGCGTGGGACGCGATGGTGTACTCGTAGTCCGGGTGCCGAATCGCATGCGTCAGCAATGCCACCTGCCGGTGATTTAGTGATGTCCTGCGAAGAAGCGCGATCGTGCGCCGGGTGACATGCATTTGTTCGCGCACGTAGCTCATCAGTTCATTCACAGCTCGCCTGATGACCTTGAGCTGATACAAGGTGAAGTACGTCGCATCAAACTCGTCGGTCTCAGTGAGCAGGAAGGCTCTGCCGTACTGGGCGGGCGCGCGCACCAGCAACCGCGAGATCGAGAGATACTCAAACATCCAGTACTTCTGCCGGAGCATCGCCCAGTAGAACAGCGCGCGAGCCGTCCTGCCGTTCCCATCTTCAAAGGGATGGTCGTAGGCCAACCACAGATGGATCAGGATCGCCCGCACGACTGGATGGACGAATGCATGAGGTGTGTCGCCGTTGGCGAACTGGACCATGGCCGCCATCCGCTCCGCGAGTTCTTCGGCCGGCGGAGGGATGTGAACGACACGATCGTCAGAATCGACGACGCGAACACGTTCCTCGTGCGGAAGTTGCATGCGGCCAGCAGCATCTGGATTGTCCAGCGTGCCATCGGTGAGGATGCGGTGCAGCTCGAAAACCATCTGCGTATCAAGCGGGCGCTCCGCAAACTCGGCAAGCCGGGACATCGCCCGATAGTTGTTCAGGATCATTCGCTCGCCGCGATCGCGGGGTCTGCGGTTTGTACGGAGCATCTCCTTAGCCACTCTCCGGGTGACACTTGCGCCCTCGAGCTGGCTTGAGGTGATCGACTCCTCCATCAAGCTGTTGACAAGGTATCTCTTGCGTTGGCCTGGATCCGTAACCCCCTCGCTTACCAGAATCTCACCCCCAGCATGCTGATCTATCCAGTGCAGCTGCTCTAAGGCACCATCGGTTAGGCCATACCCGAACGGCATGCCGCTTGTCGATCGAAGTGGCAGGTCGCGCGACTGATTCGTCCGCCGGAACTTGAGTCCTAACCAGAGCTGTCTTCGCGTGAGGCCTTCCGGAGGCGGTCGACGGCTGACCTCGTCCCAATGGAGATACTTTCCGTCCACTTCGACCGACGGGACTGCGTGGAGAATGTGCGGCAGTTCGGCGTTCAGATCGCTCTCGGTGAGTAGATCGCCGAGCGTAGGCGCATTGCTGATTGGGGGCATGAGGTGACCTATGGCTAATGTTGGCAAAGTTTACCGATGGCATTCTCACGTATCCGCTTGATATAGTCAAGGTTGTCACAATTAGCCATAACCGTGGACCGATGCGGACCGACCGATTCACCCAGCGCGCGACCGAGGCAATCGTGAGCGCGCAGCAGCTCGCCGAGTCGGAGGGCCATGCCCAGCTCGAGGTCGCGCACATCCTCCTGGTGCTGGCGGAGCAGCCGGACGGCGTCGTGCCCGCCGTGCTCAACCGCATCGGCGTCCAGCCGGCATCGGTGGCGCAGGCGTTGCGCGCGGACCTGGCGAAGCTGCCCACGGTCTCGGGCGCCGCCCAGCAGCTCCGGCTCTCCAGCGAAGCCAGACGCGTCCTGACCGACGCGCACTCCGTGGCGCAAAGCATGCACGACGAATACGTCTCGACCGAGCACCTGCTGCTCGCGACCCTGGAGGCGGGCGACAGCAGCGCGGCACGCGTCATGCGCGAGGCGGGGGTGGAGCCCGCATCGGTCACCGACGCGCTCAAGCAGATCAGAGGGAGCCAGCGCGTGACGAACGAGAACCCCGAGGCGACCTACGATGCCCTCTCGAAGTACGGCCGCGACCTGACCGATGCGGCGCGCACCGGCGCGCTCGACCCGGTGATCGGCCGTGACGAGGAGATTCGGCGCGTGATCCAGGTGCTCAGCCGGCGCACGAAGAACAACCCGGTGCTGATCGGCGAGCCGGGCGTCGGCAAGACCGCCATCGCGGAGGGCCTGGCGCAGCGAATCGTGCGCGGCGATGTCCCCGACGGCCTGCGCGACCGGCGGGTCGTTGCCCTGGACCTCGGTGCGCTCATTGCCGGCGCGAAGTACCGCGGCGAGTTCGAGGAGCGCCTGAAGGCGGTGCTCAAGGAGGTCACCGACTCGGACGGCAACATCATCCTGTTCATCGACGAGCTGCACACCGTCGTCGGCGCGGGAGCCAGCGAGGGCGCCATGGACGCCTCCAACCTCCTGAAGCCGATGCTGGCGCGCGGCGAGCTGCACTGCATCGGCGCGACAACGCTGGACGAATACCGCAAGCACATCGAGAAGGACGCCGCCCTGGAGCGCCGTTTCCAGCCGATCATCGTCGACCAGCCCGGCGTCGAGGACACCATCAGCATCCTGCGTGGATTGCGCGACCGCTACGAGGTCCACCACGGCGTGCGCATCACCGATGGCGCCCTCGTCGCGGCCGCGGTGCTGTCCAACCGATACATCAC
>JACDBS010000071.1 GCA_013694795.1 Chloroflexota bacterium
CTATGCAGTATCGTGACTCATCTGTCACGAGACGCAGGAGGCGCACCATGACGAAGCGGTATTACTCGCCGGCCGAGGTGGCCGAGGCGCTCAGCGTCAGCACGTCCACCGTCCTGCGGCTGATCCACGATGGACGCCTGCCCGCCGTCCGAGTGTCTGAGCGGATCTACCGCATCCCGCTGCCCGCCTTCGAGAGGTTCCAGTCCGGGGCAATCCCGCCGAGGGTCGAGGTCGCGGACACTCACATTCGCACCGCCCGCCGCATCGGCGCCGGCGAGCCCATGCCCCGCAGGCGTCGACTTCCGGCGGTCGCCGGTTGAGGGCAACCCAGGCCCAACTCAAGCGCTACGTGGTGGATCTGGCGACCAGGCTGTGGACCATGGGAGCGGACCTCGACGCGGAACCGTACCTGGTCCCGGACGAACGGGGCGCACTCGTCTTCGAGATCACCGCATCGTTGCCTGACTCCGGAGTGCCCGACCGCGCCCTGCTGAGCGTCAGCGAGCGGTGGAGTGTCGTGGGCCGGGAGTTCGAGCGGACCGAGTACGCCTATGACCTGGTCGACCACCCCCGGCACCGTCGCCGCGCATACCATCTTCACGATGCGGACCGGTTTGTCGCAGCGTTCGACGTCGCCGTCCACGAGCATTGCGAGGAGCGACTGGGTCAGCCGACCTGCGACCACTACGCCGGCGATCCGGTGTCCGACGCCTACCGCGGCATCGACCTGCTGATGCTGGCCTGGACCGGTGAACCGCTCGGGTGCGATCAGCTCCGCTGTCTGGACTGACGTGCGCACGGAGCATGTCCCGCGTACGAGAAACGCAGCTTGACGCATGCATATCGCAGATGTAGATTCCTACCATGGCAAGTCGAGTAGGAGAGCGAGGCCAGATCACTATCGAGAAGGCGATCCGCGAAGAGCTGGGCATCTACGCCGGAGATGAGACGGTCCAGCGGGTGGAGGACGGGCGGATCGTGATCGAGGTGGTTCCCGGCCGCCATCGGCGGTCGCTGGCGGGAAACCTGAAGGGGAAGGTCGGGCAGCGCCCGAAGGACGAGTCGTGGGAGGCGTTGCGTCGGGCGGCGTGGGAAACCGCCGATCCCGATCGCGCGCGGTGATCGGCGCCGACACCTCGGTTCTCGTGCGTTATCTGGTCGGTACGCCGCCGGCCCAGGCCCGCCGCGCGGCTGCGCTCCTCGACGGCGATGTCGACGTCGGAATTTCGCCCGTGGCGCTCGCCGAGTGCGCGCACGTGCTGCGCACGCAGTACGACGTTGCCCAATCGGACATCCTCGACAGCCTCATCGGCCTCGTGCAGCGCGAGAACGTGCGCGTCCTCGGTATGCGGACCGATGTCCTCATTGGAGTCCTTGTCCGCGCCCGCCAACTGCCCGGGCGGCCGATCGCCGACGCGCTCATCGTCGCCGCGAGCCTAGCGGCCGATGCACTTCCGCTCGCGACGTTCGATCGCGACCAGCGGCGCTACGGCGTGCCAAACGTCGAGCCCTGATCCGGCCAGGTTGACGCGTGCGCTAGGCCGGCTCGCCGAGGGCGTGACAGCATGCGAGCCGTGGACGCCTTCCTGTCCGACCTGCCTGCCGACGTCGAGCCGATCACGAGGCAGGTTGCCGGGCGTGCGGCGCAGCTTCGGGCGCGGCACGGTCGCCTGCTTCGTCTGCCCGATGCGCTCGTCCTGGCGACCGCCCTCCACCTCAAGGCCGATCGCGTGCTCACGACCGGCAGCGGTTGGCCAACCGCCGGAATCCGGGTTGATCTCATCGCATGACTGAGCCACCCAACTGGGGTTGGGTCAGATCTTCCAGTAATCGCCGGTCAGGCCCATCGCCGCGAAGTGATCGAGCAGCTTCTCGCGGGTGGGGCGTGCGTAGTCGAGCTCGAGCTTCCTGGAGTAGATCGGTCCGCTGAGGGCATGGACCTGATCGGGCGTCAGGGAGGCTGCCTGGTCGGTCGGTGCACACAAGTCGGACGCGTCGCGGTGCTGCGGTGAGGCGAAGAAGACCATGGTGTTGGAGCAGGTCGTGACGATGTTCTCCCACCATTGAGTCGGGCGGAGCGCGAGGTACACCAGCGTCTCCGCCGGCTCCACGCGCGTGGCACGGCCATCCCGCAGCTCGATGGTGATCGGCGTGCCGCAGTGGTGGCAGAACGAGTCGACTCGTACGTCGTCGCGCAACATGGCGTGGAAGGCGACGGCATCCCAGGCGCAGTTGGCGAAGTACGCCTGACCGCGCGCCGTCACCCGGAAGGGCGTCGCGATTGCCGAGAACGGAAAGGCCATCAGGATGCGCGCAGTACCCTGCACGAGCGCTATGTGCCGGGCCGACTCCAGCTCACGGAGGATCTCCATCGCCTCGTCACGGGAGATCGAGAACTCGTTCATCAGCTGCTCGCAGACGGGCGGCTGCGCGTGCTTCAGAAAGTGCTCGAAGATGTACAGCCGTACGCGCTGGATGAGCAGGTCGTTGGTCTGCATTGGTCTACAGGTAGCCTTCGGGGGCCGGGCCGATCACTTCCATCGCGTACTTCTCAGCGGCCTTGACTGACATCTGAAAGTTGCCCAAGTCGATGGATCGGCCCTCGCCCGCGCGGTGGGCGTCCATGAAGCGAGCGACGCCAGCGCGCCCCTCCCACAGCCCGCCATAGGGGAGTCGGCCCTGGGCCGGGTAGCGGAAGCTGACGTTCTCGGCGCACAGCTCCAGGAAGCGCAGAACATCCTCGGCCTCGAGGGCCGCGTACAGTTGCTCAGCTGTGCCCAGCGGACTGTTGGACGCTATCGCTTACTCCGTCCCGGCCATCGCCTCGCGCCACGCGGCGGCGAAGCGCGGGATCCCGGCCTCGACCATGTCGTCGGATGCGGTGAGGCTGATGCGGAACCAGCCCGGCACCTCGACGACGCTGCCCGGCAGGACGAGCACGCGGTGACGGGCGAGGGTCTCGGCGAATGCGGCGTCGTCCGGGATCGGGGAGCGGGCCATCGTGTAGAAGGTGCCCTCCGGCAGGGATGCGTCGTAACCAATCTCGCGCAGCGCCGGAACGAGCCGGTCGCGACGGCGCTCCAGGGCTTCAATGTCAATCGAGAGCCGCTCGAGGTCGGCCAGCGCGTGCTGGAGGAGCGCGTTCGGGAATGCATAGCCCCCGACGAGCTGCTGCATGAAGATCTCGTCCCGCAGCTCGGCGCGCTCGGGCAGCGTGGGTGGCACGGTCAGGAAGCCGATGCGCTGTCCCGGCGCCAGGAGCGTCTTCCCGTACGAGTAGGTGATCACGGTGTGCGGGTAGTACTCGGCCGGGCTGTGGGCCGTGCGGCCGTCGAAGACGATCCGGTTGTATGGCTCGTCCGACAGGATCCAGACCGGGTGACCGATGCGCGTGGCGGCATCGGTCAGGGCCTGGGCCAGCGACGTCAGCGCCTCTGGCGAGTAGACGCGGCCGGTGGGGTTGTGCGGGCTGTTGACGAGCACCGCTCTCGTGCGCGGACCGATGGCGGCGGCAATCCGGTCGACGTCGAGGTCAAAGGCGGGTGGCTCCAGCGCGAGGCGGACCGGCTCGCCGCCTGCCGCGAGGATGAGCACTTCGTAGAAGAACCACGGCGGGGACAGGAAGATGATCTCGTCACCGGGCTCCACCAGCGTCCGCAGCGCGACCGCGATGGCGGCGAAGCCACCGTTGGTCATGGCCACGTCCTCGGGATCCCACTCCATCCCGGTTCGCGCGGTGAGCGTCGCGGCGACCGTGCGCTGAGAGGCCGGCTCCGACAGCTTATAGGCGAACCAGTCCTTGTCCCGCGGCTCGGCGTGGCGCCTGAGCGCATCCACGTACGCGGGAAGCGGCATCTCCTGCGGATTGCCGACCGCGAAGTTCGCGACGTCAGGCTCCAGGTTCAGCCGGGCGAACGGACCGCTGAAGAAAGAGAGGAACGGCGCGAGGCTCTGGTGCAGCCGGTCGCGGTGACGTGTGACGGAGGTTGTCACCTGGGGTGTCCTGCTTGCTCGGAACGTTGATCGAGTGAGCATCGGGTCTCAAGGTCAACTCCGCAAGAGGCGAAGGCGCTGGCGGCGGTCAGCGATCGAACGACCCGGTTCGCGTCCAGCCAAAGACTTGCGGCCCAGCGAGAGGCCCCGGCACAGGCCGGGGCCTCTGACACGGCGCACGAAGAGTCAGGCGCCGGGGAGCTTCACCCGGAGCAGCTGTCCGCCCTCGCGTTCGAATACGACGGGACGGCCACCCAGTGTGCCTCGCTCGCTCTCGAGGATCAGGCTGCCGGCCTGGACGTCGATGAGGAACCAGCCCGGTCCCCAGATCGAGCTGGCATCGATGATGCCGCTCGACTCCCAGCCACCCTTTCCGGCGACCGATGCGCCGATGTCGTACGCCGGGTTCCCGTCCAGTGACTGGTCGACCTCGAGCACCTGCTCGAGTGCGCCCGTGGCGAGGTCGTAGCGCCAGACCCTGGCATTCGTTGCGTCCGGGAAGTCCGGGTATGGCACCGGCGTAATCGAGCTCGCGGCGCTCTGGTTG
>JACDBS010000078.1 GCA_013694795.1 Chloroflexota bacterium
GCTGTAGGCCGTCGAGCCGGTCGGCGTGGCGACAACGACGGCATCAGCGACATAGGTGGCCAGGTGCGAGCCGGACACCTCCACCTCCAGGCGGATCATGCGCACGCGGCTGCCGCGCGCGACCACCACCTCGTTCAGGCAGGCGTGGTCCTCGCCGCTGCCGTCGGCGCGCACCAGGCGAGCAGCGATGCGAAACCGCTCCTCGACCTCGAAGTCGCCGGCCGCCACCTGGTCGAGCCCCGATTCCAGCCCGTCGGACTCGACCTTGGCCAGGAAGCCGATGCGGCCCAGGTTCACGCCCAGCGCCGGCACGCCTGAACCACCGATGGCGCGGGCCGTGCGCAGAAACGTGCCATCGCCTCCGAGGACACAGACGAGGTCAGTGGTCGGCATCTCGGCAGCGATCTGCTCATACGCGTCGCCGGGCGCGTCCCAGGCCTCGACGGCGCGCGATGCACACCAGGTGTGGCCGCGCTCAAGGATGGCGGGGGCGTGCGGGGTATAGGGGTTGAAGACAAAGCCGACGCGCTTCACGGGCCCTTCGCCTCGCCGCGTGCGAGCCGGCTGGCGATGCGGTCGACGCTGCGGCGCAGCTCCGCAAGCTCGGCCGCCATGTCGCTCGGATCCCTGACCGCGGCGTACGAGCGATCAAGGCCCGCCGCGATGAGCGCTCGCATCAGGCTCGATGGCGAGACGCCCCTCGCCTGCGCAGCCTCCTCGACGCGCGCCAGCAGGGCATCCGGCATGCGCAGGCTGACGATCTGGCGCATTGTGTCCGGCGCCGGCTCGGGGGGCGTGGGCGCGATGACCTCGATTCCCTCGAAGCCGATTCCCAACTGTTCCACGTCGGTCGCCGCGGACGCCGCCCTGCGCTTCATCCGCGTGATCGTAATACGCCCGTGCCACGAACGAGCATGAATCGCGGCCTCGATTCATCCGACGGCGGCCGCGATCTTGGTCGACACATCGACTGCCCGCGACGCCTCGGAACGCAGGTCCATCAGGAACTCAACATTCCCGTCCGCCCCGGTGATCGGGGAACGGATGACGTCCGCCGCATGCAGCCCTGACTTCTCGGCCGCGGCCGCAACCTCCCCCAGCACGCGAGCGTGGACCGTTGGATCGCGCACCACGCCGCCGTGCGGAACGTCCTCGCGCATGGCCTCGAACTGCGGCTTGACAAGTGTCACGACGCGCCCGTCCTCCGCGATCAGCCGCCGCACCGCGGGCAGCACCGCGCGCAGACTGATGAAGCTGACGTCCAGCGTGGCGAGGTTGATTGGCTCCGGCAGCGCGCGCAGATCGCGCAGATTCGTGCGCTCCATGCTCACGACCCGCGGATCCTCGCGCAGCCGCTGGATGAGCTGGGCGCGCCCGACATCCACGGCATAGACCACCCGGGCACCACGGGCCAGGAGGACATCGGTGAAGCCGCCGGTCGAAGCGCCCGCGTCGAGCGTCGCCATGCCAACCGGTTCGATCTCGAAGGCATCCAGCGCGTGTTCCAGCTTGAGCCCCGCGCGGCTCGCCCACTTCGGCGTCGCGACCACCGAGACCGATGCATCGTCCGCCACCAATTGGCCCGGCTTCAGCCTGCGCGTCCCGTCGAGCTCCACGGCGCCGGCGACGATGAGCGCCTGGGCCTCGGCAGCTGAACGCGCCAGTCCCCTGACGGTCAGGAGCTGGTCAAGCCGTGTGCGAGCCATTTCCGGGATGGTAGTGCCCTCTACGCCGGTCAGCGGCGCTTCCAGATGGAACCGGCGACGGATCGAGCACCACCGAATACGAGCGGCCACCGCCGGACGCAACGAGCCTCTTTAGACGGCCGAGACCTTCGATCTGCGCTTCGGCGTGGCCGCGGAGACGCCAAGGGCAGCGCGGACCTGGACCAAGATTCCCGGGGCGTCGATGCGTTGCTGCGCGCGCAGGTCATCGACGGCACCGTGATGCACAAAGCCCTCCGCCAGGGCAACCTTGTGCAGGGGGACGTGGATGCCGGCACGGTTCAGAGCATCCAGCACGCCGTCGCCGAAGCCACCCATCGCGGCGGACTCCTCGGCCGTCACCACCAGCCGCTTGCCCGCGGCATGCTCGGCGATGAGCGCCTCGTCCATGGGCTTCGCCCAACGGGCGTTGATGACGGTCGCGGCCAGTCCACCAGCCTCCAGCTCGGAGGCCACCCACAGGAGCCGTTGGACGATGGGCCCGAAGCCGACCATGAGCAGGTCGTCGCCGGTGCGCAGCACCTCCCCGCGGCCGATCTCCAACGGCATCCCGTCGCGATCCGGCACGTCCTGGCCGGCATCGCGCGGATAGAGCAGCGCCATCGGTCCTTCATGACCCAGCGAGGTGGCGACGAGGTCTCGCAGCTCCTGCTCGTCCTTTGGTGATCCGATCGCCAGGTTCGGCAGCGCACGCATGGCCGGCAACATGAACATGCCTTGGTGGCTGGTGCCGTCTTCGCCCACCAGGCCGGATCGATCCAGGCCGATGAGAACAGGGACATTGTTCTGGAGCACGTCGTGGACCAGCCCGTCGAAGGCGCGCTGGCCGAAGGTCGAGTAGAGGGCAACCACCGGGCGCATCCCGGCCAGGCCCAGCCCAGCGGCCATGGTGACCGCGTGCTGCTCGGCGATGCCAACGTCATGGAATCGCGTCGGGAAGTGATCGGCGAAGCGCTGCAGACCCGTGCCGGTGGGCATGCCGGCAGTGATGGCGCAGATGCGCGCATCGGTCTTCGCCAGCCGTACCAGCTCCTCCACGAAGGTCTGGGTGTAGGTCTTGGCCTTGCGCGTCGGCTTGCCTTCCGGCGGGAGCGGCTCCTCGGTCGGGTCGATCACACACAGGTCGATGGGCGGCAGCGACGCGCCGTGGAAACTCATGGAATCCTGCTCCGCGGGGGCGTAACCGCGCCCCTTGATCGTCTTGACGTGGACGAGGACCGGCGCACCAAGTGCGAAGGCAGCCTCGAACGCCTGCTCAAGCTCGACGAGGTCGTGACCGTCGAGGACGCCGATGTAGGTGATGCCGATGTCCTCGAAGAAGCCGACCTTGGCCCACGACCGCTTGAAGCCCTCCTTGGCCCAGGCCAACAACCGGAAGGCCGGCTTCCCAACGATCGGAATGCGCGGAAGGACGCGCTGGGTGACGGACTTCGTCTCCTGGTACGCGCGCGACAGGCGCATCTTGTTGAGCCGCGTCGAGAGTCCGCCGACCGACGGGCTGATGCTCATCTCGTTGTCGTTCAGGACGATGAGCATCGGGTGCTTCACGTGCCCGAGGTGGTTGAGGGCCTCCATCGTCAGGCCCGAGCCCATCGCCGCGTCGCCCACGCAGACCGCGATCCGCTGGCGCCTCGCCGGATCGGCTTTCGGGCGCAGGTCGCGTGCCGCCGCCAGACCCACCCCGATGCTGACGCCGGTTCCGGCATGTCCCCCATCGAAGACGTCGTGCTCGCTCTCGCTGCGCCGCGGAAAGCCGCCGATGCCATTCACCTGTCGCAGCGTGTCAAATCGATCCCCGCGCCCGGTCAGCAGCTTGTGCGCGTACGCCTGGTGCCCGGTGTCCCACACGATCCGGTCGCGCGGTGAATCCATGACCCGGTGCAGGGCAAGCGTGATCTCGACCGCGCCCAGCGAGCTGGCGAGGTGCCCCCCGGTCTGCTTGACCGTCCGGATCATCTTCTCGCGCAGCTCCGCCGCCAGCGCATCCAGCTGCTCCCGCGTCAGGTCGTGAATCTGCGCCGGATCGCGAATTGTCTCGAGTAGAGTCAAGAATCCATGCCTTCGTGAGGTCGGACGCGAGTATATGACCGATGCTGTCCGCCTTCAGACGAACGGCATCTCAGATACGTGACTCGTCCAACTGTGGACGTATCGCTCAGGCTTCATCCGGCTCGGCCCCGGTCACCCCGCGGCGGCCGAGCTCGGTGATCGCGAGCTCGGCCTTCTTCAGCCGCGCCTCGCAGGCGGCGTGGAGCCGCAGGCCCTGCTTGTAGAGCTCGATGCTCTCCTCGAGACCGGTGCTTCCGGCCTCCAGGCGCTGCACTGTCTGCTGTAGCGCGATCACCAGCTCGTCGAACGGGTGCTTGGCCAGCTCGTCATCGGTCAGGACGGCCAGCTTCGCGTCATCGATCACTTGAAGAGGTCCTCGGTACCGTCGCCGTTCGTCTTCTCCACGCGGGTCTCCACGGTACCGCGCGCGAGGATCACCTGGAGCGGGTCTCCGGCGTTGACCGATGTCGCATCGCGCAGGATTCGCCCGTCCGGGCGGCGCGCAACCGCATAGCCACGCTCCAGCGTGGCCGTCGGTGACAGGGTGCGCAGCGCGTCGTGGCTTGCGGCCAGGAGCATGCGGCGGCGATCGAGCCGGTCGTCGAGGGCGCGACCGCCGCGGTCGATCAGGTCGGCGGTCCGCTGACGGGCTGCGCCAATGTCCGGGCTCAATCGAACGAGCGCGCGCTGCTCCGCCTCCACGAAGCGTCGCTGATCGGCCGCCCGGCCCAGCAG
>JACDBS010000103.1 GCA_013694795.1 Chloroflexota bacterium
GCGCGAACCGACGGCGCATACGACTTCAGCTTCTCGGGGCTCAAGACCGCCGTTCTGCGCGAGGTCGCCGGGTTCCGAGAGCGCGGGGAGCCGATCCCGGTCGATGGCATCGCCGCCGCCTTCGAGGAGGCGGTGGTCGACGCGCTGGCAACGAAGACGCTGCGGGCGGCGCGTGACCACGGCGTGGCGGCAGTGGCGCTCGGCGGAGGCGTGGCCGCCAATCGCGTGCTACGGGCCACGCTGGACGAACGGCTGCGGGCCGAAGGGCTGGCGCTGCGGGTCCCGCCGCCGGCATGGTGCACCGACAACGGCGCCATGATCGGCGCCGCGGCGGGCTTTCGCTACGCTGCGGGCGACCGATCCGGCCCCGCCCTGGAGGCCATCCCGAACCTCGCGTTGCCGTGGCTGGAGCCCGCGTGACCGATCCGCTGGGCTCCGAGCGCCTGGTACCGCCGACGCCGGGACAGCTCCGCCGCCTGATGGGCAGCCAGCGGCTGCGGCCGCGAAAGAGCCTCAGTCAGAACTTCCTGACCGATCCGACCGCGCTGGACGCCATCGTCGATGCGGCGGAGCTCGAGCCGGGCGACCGTGTCGTCGAGATCGGGCCGGGCCTGGGCGTCCTCACCCGTCGGCTGCTGGCGGCCGGCGCATCGGTCATCGCGGTCGAGGTTGACGCTCGATTGGCCGAGTACCTGCGCGCGGAGCTGTACGGCGTCGAGGGCTTTGAGCTGATCGAGGCCGATGCGCTGTCGCTCCATCCGCGCGAGATGTTTCCCGGTCAGCCGATCAAGG
This sequence comes from Chloroflexota bacterium, assembly GCA_013694795.1. GTDB lineage: Bacteria > Chloroflexota > Limnocylindria > QHBO01 > QHBO01 > JACDBZ01. Next base: position 793 of record JACDBS010000103.1, read on the forward strand.
TCGTCGCCAACATCCCGTACCACATCACCAGCCCGCTGCTGCATGCCTTCCTGGAGGGTGAGCGGCCGCCCGAGCTCATCGTGCTGCTCGTGCAGTTGGAGGTCGCGGAGCGCGTGGCGGCGCCACCGGGCCGCATGAGCTACCTGTCGGTCTTCGCGCAGAACGTGGCGAGCGCCGAGGTGTTGGCGCGCGTGCCTGCGGCGGCCTTCGAGCCGGCTCCGGAGGTCGATTCTGCCGTCCTCCGCCTGCGACGCCGCGCTGTGCCGATCGTTCCGGCCGGCTATGAGCGCGAGCCGTTCTACCGGATCGTGCAGGCCGGGTTCCGCCAGCGACGCAAGCAGGTCCACAACGGCCTGTCGCGCGAGCTGCCCGTCGATCGCGAGGCGATCGCCGCGGCCCTGGCAGGCTGCGGGGTCAACCCCGAGCGACGGCCCCAGACGCTCACGCTCGCCGAATGGGCCTGTCTCACCGCCGTGCTCGCGCCGCAGCTGTGAGCGTGCCGCTGCGCATCGACGCCCCGGCCAAGCTCAACCTGTCGCTGCGCGTGGTGGGCCGGCGCGATGACGGCCTCCACCTCCTCGACACGGAGATCGTTCTGCTCGAGCTGGCGGACCGGCTCCTCCTCCAGCCCGGCTCGAGCGGCCTGCGGGTCACCGGCGAGCTGTCCGCGGACGTCCCGGTCGATGCGCGCAACCTCGCCTGGCGCGGCCTGCTCGCCGGCCTTGAGCGGGAGCCGGACCTCGCGTGCCTGACGCTCGAGAAACGGATCCCGTCCGCGTCCGGATTGGGTGGTGGCTCCTCGGACGCCGCCGCGGCCTGGCGCCTGGGGCGCGCCTGGCGCAAGATGGCGGATCGTGCGACCGCCGATGATCTCGTGGCGCTGAGCCTCATCGGCGCCGACGTGCCCTTCTTCGCGGCGCGGCAGCCGGCGGCCCGCGTCGGCGGCATCGGTGAGCGGATCTTGGCGCGCCCGGCCGTCGAGCGTCACGTGGTGCTGGTGCATCCGCCCTTCGGCCTCTCGACCGCGGCGGTCTTTGCCGAGCTTCGCCCGGACGAGTGGGAGCGGGGCGAGAACGACCTTCTGGCACCGGCACGCCGGCTGCGTCCCGAGCTCGACGACCTGTTCGCCCTGGTCGTCGCGGCCGGGGGCGAGCCGCGTCTCACCGGCTCCGGCCCGACCATCTTCAGTCTGGGCGACGACCCCGACCGCGCCGCCTCGGTCGCGCAAGGGCTCGCGCGTGGCGGCGTGCGTGCCACCATCTCACGGACGCGGACGAGTCCCACAAGCATCGAGTACATCGACGAGGAGAGCACCACATGACCACCCGCCAGGCGATCAGCACCGATGCGGCGCCTGCCGCCGCCGGTCCCTATAGCCAGGCGATCCGCGCCGGTGATCTGGTCTTCACCGCCGGCCAGCTCGGCCTGGACCCGGCGACGGGCGAGTTCGCCGCCGATGACGTTGCCGGGCAGGCGGAGCGCGCCATCGGCAACCTCGACGCCATCCTGCGGGCAGCGGGCAGCGGGCTGGACCGGCTGGTCAAGGTCACCGTCTTCCTGGCCGAGATCGCAGACTGGCCGGCCGTCAACGAGGTGTACGGCCGCCTCGTCCCGGAGCCCTACCCGGCGCGCAGCGCCTTCGCCGTGAAGGACCTGCCCAAGGGCGCCCGCGTGGAGATCGAGGCCGTGGCCACGGTCGACGCCGGTTGACGCTGCGAATCGGCCGCATCTACCATCGCGCCACGTGTCTGCACAACTGACCGCCCCCGCGGCCATCGTCCTGGCCGCCGGCCAGGGCACCCGCATGCGCTCCCGCATCCCGAAGGTGCTGCACCCGCTCGCCGGACGGCCTGTGCTCGACCACGTGCTTGACGCGCTGGCGGGAGCTGGCGTGGAGCGTCCCGTGGTTGTCATTGGCCACGGTGCCGATGCGGTCGATCGGCACGTCAGCGGGCGCGCTCGCACCGTCCGCCAGGAGCCGCAGCGCGGGACCGCCGACGCGGTGCGCATTGCTCTCGAGGCCATGCCCCACGACGGGGCTATCGTGCTGGTGACGATGGGTGACGCCCCCCTCCAGCCGGCGGAGCTGTACGCCGCCCTGCTCGACGAGCAGCGTTCGAGTGGCGCCGCGCTGGTGCTCGTTTCGGCCCGCATGCCGGACCCGGCAGGCTACGGTCGGATCGTGCGTGGTGCGGATGGCGGGGCGCGGGCCATCGTGGAGGAGCGGGACGCAGACCCAGCGACACGAGCGCTCGACGAGATCAACGTCGGCACCTACGCCTATGACGCGTCGTGGCTGCGCCAGGCCATCGGCCGCGTGCAGGCATCCGCGTCGGGCGAGTACTACCTCACCGATCTGGTGGCGCTGGCAAACGATGACGGCCGGCTGGTCGGCGTCGTAACCGTGCCTGACGCGGCCGACGCCGTGGGGATCAACGATCGCGTCACCCTGGCCGTGGCCGAGGAGCGCATGCGGCGCCGCATCAATGAGACGCACATGCGCGACGGGGTCACCATCGTCGACCCGGCGACCACGCGGATCGATGCCGGCGTCGAGATCGGTCAGGACGCACGCATCGAGCCGTGGACCATTCTCGAGGGCGCGACCGTCATCGCGCAGGACGCGGTCATCGGGCCGAACGCGCACGTGCGTGATAGCCGCATCGGTCCGCGCACGCGGGTCTGGGCCAGCGTGGTCGAGGACTCGACGGTGGCGGAGGACGTGCAGATCGGTCCATTCGCGCACCTCCGTCCGGGCTCGGAGGTCGGTGCGCGCTGCCGGATCGGCAACTTCGCCGAGATCAAGAAGAGCCGCCTGGGTGCGGGCACCCAGCAGCATCACTTCAGCTACCTTGGCGACGCCGAGATCGGCGAGAACGTCAACGTGGGGGCCGGATCCGTCACAGCCAACTTCGATGGAATGGGCAAGCACCGCACCGTTGTTGGCGACGGCGTCAGCCTGGGGGTCGATACGATGATGGTGGCACCGGTGACCATCGGCGAGGGGGCCACCACGGGCGCGGGATCGGTCGTCACGCGCGACGTGGCACCGGGCAAGACCGTGGTGGGCATCCCTGCCCGGCCCATTGAGCTTCGACGTCGTTCCAAACCGCCGGCCGATGCCGGCTCGCCCAGCGCCGGCGAGGCGCCCGTCCCATCCGGGTCGGAACGGAACCCGTAGCGAGGCACTCAGCACCGCCCAATGGACCCCAGCAGTACCAGCGGCAACCCGGTCTTTGACCTCGCGGTTGTCGTCATCCTCATCCTCGTGGGCGGCTTCTTCGCCGCCAGCGAGATCGCCCTCATCACGGCAAAGCGTCACCGCCTCAGGCAGTTGGCAGACGAGGGAAACGGTGCCGCGCGCACCGCCCACCGCCTCACGGAGGACCCGAGCCGCTTCCTGGCCACCATCCAGATCGCGATAACCTTCCTCGGCTTCCTGGCGGGCGCCGTCGGCGCGGTCGCCTTCTCGGCCGGGCTGGCCGACCTGATCCGGCCCATCCCGCTCACCGTCATCAGCGAGGCCGCGGAGGAGATCGCCTTCGTGGTCATGACCCTGGTCATCGCGCTGGTCTCGATCATCGTGGGCGAGCTGGTTCCCAAGACCCTGGCGCTCAACTTCCCCGAGCGCCTGGCCCTGTTCGTCGCGCGACCCATCGGCGTGATGCAGGGCATCCTCTCGCCCATCGTGTGGGTCGTCTCGCGCACGAGCCTCGTCCTCGTACGCCTGCTGGGTGGCAGGGAACGGCCGCAGGGCGGCTACCTGTCGACGGAGGAGCTGAAGATCCTCGTCGAGACCGGCTCCGAGCAGGGCGGTATCGAGGAGGAAGAGAAGGAGATGATCCACGGGGTCATCGAGCTCGGGGACAAGCGCGTCCACGAGGTCATGGTCCCGCGCATCGGCATCCGCGCCGTCAACGTCGACGATCCGCTGGACGAGGTGCTCGAGATGATCATCGCTGCCGGGCACTCCCGCCTGCCGGTCTTCGAAGAGAGCCTCGACAATATCGTGGGCATCCTGTACGCGAAGGACCTGCTGCCCTACCTGAAGGGCAACGCTCGCGCGAACGGCCAGATCGACATCCGTGCCCTTGTCCGCACTCCGGTCTACGTTCCGGAGTCGAAGGCCGTCGACGAGCTGCTCCACGACATGCAGGCCGCCAAGCGGCACATCGCGATCGTGGTTGACGAGTACGGCGGCACGGCGGGCCTGGTGACCATGGAGGACGTGGTCGAGGAGATCGTGGGCGAGATCCAGGACGAGTACGACACGGAGGAGGCCATGGTCGAGGACGCCTCGACCGATGACGAGCTCGTCTACCGCCTCGACGGGCGCGTCAGCATGGATGACCTGCGCGACCTGTTCGACATGACCGATGACGACGAGCCCGACGAGGAGGCGTATGACACCATCGGCGGCTTCGTCGTGCACCGTGTCGGCCGCATTCCATTGCCCGCTGCCGAGATCCCATTCCGCGACGGCGTGCTCATCCGCGTCGAGGCCGCCGAGCCGCGTCGTGTCGCCCGTGTCGTCGCCTCCCGCCCTCGCCGCTCCGATGAGCGCGAGCCTAACGGCCCCCCCGACGAAGCGGAATAGCCAGCTGCGTCAGGCGGCGATCACCGAGCGCACGAACGCGGCCAGGTCACCCTTGCGATCGGGCGGGCAGGGGAGCTCCTCGAGCTGCGCGATGGCCACATCGCGGTAGCGCCGCGCCTCGGAAAGCGCATGGTCCCGCGCGCCACACCGCTCGAGGATGGCAAGGACGTCGCCCACGAGCTCGTCGGACATCGCGTCGTCGTTCGGTCCGCCATGGGCGTAGATCTCGCGCAGACGGGCTCGGTCCGCATCGGCTGCGTGCTCGAGGGCCCAGACCAATGGCAGCGTCTTCTTGCGCCTGCGCACGTCGCCGGCCTCCGGCTTGCCGGTTTCGGCGGACGCCCAGAAGGTGCCCTTGACGTCATCGGCCATCTGGAAGGCCATCCCGAGGTCGTAGCCGAAGTGCCGGTAGGCCTCGACGACCTCCGCGTCATCGGTGGCCAGGATGGCTCCGGCCTGGACCGATGCGCCGAGCAGCGCCGCCGTCTTCTTGCCGATCATGGCCAGGTACGCGTCGACGGTGACGTCCTCCTGGCGCTCGAAGGTGATGTCGAGGTACTGGCCCTCGCACAGCGCCAGGCACGTCTCGTCGTAGACCCGCATGAGCTCGAGCACGCGCTTCTCGCTGAAGCCGTCATCCAGCAGCCGATACAGCGCGAGCCGGCTCAGGGCGAAGAGGGCGTCGCCGGCGTTGATGGCGAGCGGGATGCCCCAGATGGCCCACAGGGTGGGGCGGTGCCGGCGCTCGCGGTCGGCATCCTCGATGTCGTCGTGCACCAGGCTGAAGTTGTGTCCCAGCTCCACGGCGGCGGCACCCGGTAGCGCAGCGTCGTAGTTACCGGTCAGCGAGTGGTAGGCGAGCAGGCCGAGCAGGGGACGCAGCCGCTTGCCGCGCGTACCGTCGACGGCGTCCAGGCCCAGGTGATAGGCGAGCATCTCGTACAGGCCCCGGGCATGGCCCCCCCGCTCGTCGAGGACGCGCGACATCTCCCCGTCGATCTGATCGACCTGGCGCGTAAACTCGATCCTGATGTCCACGCCCGAAGGGTACTCGACCTCCTCGACCAGCCTGGTCACGCGGCTTCTCGGGCTGCTGCTCATGAATTCATGATACTCGAATGTAGCACGTTACGCTTCAGGGACCGATGAGCCCGCGACCGCGCGTCTACAAGACCGAGGCGATCGTGCTGCGGACCATGGA
>JACDBS010000074.1 GCA_013694795.1 Chloroflexota bacterium
GGGCCGCGCTCTCGAGGCGGCCCGGCGGCAGCCCCGCGAAGATCGGCTGATCAAGCAGGCGCATGCGGAGGGCGTCAACCGCCTCGGGCTCCGCCTGACCGCTGCTCAGCAGGAGCGCCAGCGCCGCGCCGGCGGTCATCACCACCGCGGCACCGATGAGAACGGGCGCCACGCCGATGGCATCGGCCATGAGCGGCATCGCGAACGCGCCAAGCGCGTACATGACCGCGGAGCTCGTCTGGAGCACGCCCATCGCTCGTCCGCGCAACGCATCGGGCACGATGCGCTGAATGAGCGTCGTGTTCACCACGTCGAGCAGCAGCATTCCGGCCACGGCAATGCCAATGGCCAGCATGGCCGTCAGGAGGTCGCCGGTCAGGGCCAGCCACGCCAGGCCGATACCGCCCGCGATCCCGCCCAGCAGGAGCGGGACGCTCAGCCGCCGAGCCAGGAGCGCACCGCCCGCGATGCCGGCAATCACCCCGCCGACGCCAACGGCCGCGTTGAGATATCCCGTCCCGGCCTGGCCTGCGTTCAGCACGTCGATGGCGATCAACACCGTCAGCACGCCGACGCCGCCGCCCACCAGACTGGTGGTCGAGTCGAGGATGAATGGCCCGACCAGCGGCCGGGCAAGCCCGCGCCACCGGGTCGCGCTCGACTCGGATGTGATTTGCCGCCCTTCGCCGCCTTCGTCGCTCGTAGGGATGGGCAGCTTCCACAGCACGACCGCCACGATCGCAAACGAGACGGCGTTGAGCAGGAACGCAAACTCGAGCCCTCCGCTGGCCAGCAGGATGCCCGCCACGGCCGGCCCAACGATGAAGGCAACGTTGTCCAGCGTGGCCCACGCGCTGTTCGCCACGCCGAGGTCGCGCTCCTCGACGAGCGTCGGGATGAGCGCCCCGATGGCCGGCCCGAAGAAGGTGGAGAAGCACGCCGCCAGGATCGAGATGGCGACGATGACGAGCGTCGGCGCGCCGAGGACCACCGCCGCCACCAAGCCCAGCATGAGCACCCCGCGCGCGACATCGGTGACCAGGAGCACCATGCGCCGGTCGAACCGATCCGCCACGATGCCGGCCGGGACGGAGAGCAGAACGTACGGCAGGATGCGAGCGGCCCCGACGATCCCCAGCAGCACCGGCGAGTTGCTGTCGGCGTAGACCACCACCAGCACCGCCACCAGATAGAGCCAGTCGCCGATGCCGGAGACGAACTCGCCGGCCAGCAGCCGAGCCAGTGCCGGATTACGGCGGAAGAGATCGAGGTAGGTTTGCGCCAGGCTCACCCCGCGGCGTCCGTCCGGTGGCGCCAGGGATGCCGGCGCCCGGGGTTGTCGGCCACGCTGGCCAGGACGGCCTTGACCTCGAACGGGCTGAGGCCCGGATGCTTGGACAGGATCAGCGCCACCAGGCCGGCGATGTGCGGCGCCGCGAAGCTGTTGCCGGTCGCCACCGTGCTGCCGCCGTCCTTCCAGGCGATTGGCACGTCCACGCCCCACGCGCCGAACTCGACCGGCGGAGCCGGGTTGTAGTACACGCGCCAAGGGTCGGGCTCGGGATGAGCCGCCACGGAAAAGACCGATGAGAAGAGAGACGGGTAGCTGGCCGCCGGCACGTTGTTTGCGGCGCTAACGAGCACCGTCGACTGGAAGTACGCGCGATCGGCAAGATCGTGGAAGATCGGGTAGAGCGACTCGCTCTTGGATGAGAGGCTCAGGTTGCAGACCTGGAGGCCCTGCTCGATCGCCCACTCCAGCCCGGCGGCGAATGCGGTCCCCTTCCCTCGCAGGTCGGCGCCCAGGACGCGAATGGAGACCAGCTCCACCTCGGGGGCCATCGATAGGATGATGCCGCCGCACGCCGTGCCGTGGCCGAACATGTCGGCCGTGCCGTCCGGGACCACCTTCGGCCCGTCATCGGTCATCTCGACGGTGACGTTCTGGACCACGCGACCGCGCAGGCGCGGATGGTCGTTCTCCAATCCCGAGTCAATGATCCCGACGCGAACGCCGGCACCGGTGGCGTCGCCCCAGGCCCATTTCCGCGTCACGCCACGCAGGCGCAGGCTCCTGCGCAGGTCTCGCCTAGGATCGGCGAACGGTTCGGACCACGCGGGCAGCTCGGACGAGGTCATTGACCGATGCGGCCGCGCTGCGTGCGCTCCGCGTGGCCGGCCACCACCTCCAGGATATCGGCCACAAGCGACATCTCGCGGTCGCTCATGCCCCGCATGCGGGCGATCTGGTCGACCATGCGCCAGAACGGCGCCTCGTCATCGGTGTCGAGATTGGCGGTCGCCGATGCGACCAGGGCGTCGACCTGCTCGGCCTCCAGCTCCGGACCGATCTCGGCCAGGACGCTTGCCAGCAGGCGCGCGGTGTCGCGCTGCACCTTGGCGGCCGCGATGGCCACCGTGGCCTGGCCGGCGAACACGCCGAGCAGCTCCATGTCCCGCAGAGAGAAGGTCGGCGAGGAGCGCTTGTCGAGCACCTGGAGCACACCGAGCGTGCCGTGCTCGTCGAACAGCGGGGCGGCGGCAATCGAGCGCGGGACATACCCGGTCTGCTCCGCCGCATCGCGGTTGAAGCGCGGATCGTTGCCCACGTCCGAGAGGGCCAGCGCCTGCCCGGTGGAGTACACGTAGCCGACGATGCCCTGCGTCGGCGGCACGGCAAGGCCCACCGCCCCGGCTCCCTTGTCGCCCGCGGCGACGCGGAACTCGAGCCGATCAGGGTCGTGCTCGAAGAGGGCAATCGATGCGGCCTCGGCATCAAACAGTCGAACGGTGGCGTCCACGATGCTCTGGAGGAGACTCTGCTCGACCTCGCCCTGGAGCCGCCGTCCGACGGCGGAACGCCGCGACGCCGCGACAAGCGCGGCGATCGCAGCGTCCGCTGTTGGTTCAGCCATTCAGGTGGCTACTGGACCTTGATGCGGTGGCCCTCGGTGTCGTCGTCATCGGTGGCCCTGAACCTGAAGCCTTGGCCCTTGTTGTCGAGATCCTGAGTGCGATCGTCGTCCATGATGTGACCCTCCACTGAATCGTCGTCATAGGCCTCGCCGCCGAGTGAGCCCGGCCGTGAGAACCCTTCCATCGGCGGTTGGCGCCGTAACCTGTCCATGCGTATCTTGCCTCCTAGCTGGCAGCTGGACCCGCAATGCGCATCATCCTACGGTGGGACTCGACCCCTCCGAAGCATGGGTCCGACAGATTCGGTGTCGGCTTCCCGACAGCTCATCGGCTGCCATGTCTCTCGAGGGTGTCCAGGTCGTTGATCACGAGCGTCTCGCGCTCGATGCTGATCAGGCCGTCGTCGACGAGCCCGCTGAGCAGCTTGTTCACGCTCTGGCGCGTCCCGCCAATCATGGCGGCCAGGTCGGATTGTGTGAAGGGCCAATCGAGCTCCGCACGTCCGCGCGCCTTCGGATCGGCGTCCCGCGCAAGGCGCACGAGTCGCATCGAGAGACGCCCGGCGAGATCCAGGAAGTGCAGCTCCTCGACATGGCCCGTGAGGCGGCGGAGCTCCTCCGCCAGTGCGTGCAGCAGGGCATGGACGATCTGCGGGTCGTCGTTCAACAGGCGAAGGAACTCCTCCCGTGGCAGAGCCAGCGTCTCAGTCGGCTCCATGGCCGCGGCGGTCGTCGAGCGCGGCGAGCTATCGAGCAATGCCAGCTCGCCGAAGAATTCGCCCGGGTGAAGGGTGGCTATGATCGCCTCATCGCCCTCCGCCGAGGGCAGGACGATCTTCACCGCGCCGCTGGCCACCACCTGGAGCGAGTCACCGATGTCGCCCTGGTGAAAGATGACCTC
>JACDBS010000122.1 GCA_013694795.1 Chloroflexota bacterium
CGACCTGCGGCTCCGCCTGGCGGATCTGCTCGGCGACCTGCTGGCCGCTCACCCGGCCCTGGAGCAGTGCGTCCACCAAAACCACGTCGGGGCGCAGCTCGGAGACGCTGCCCACGGCACGATCGCCCGCGGTGACCACATCGAGCATCTTGATCTGGGATTGGGCCTGGAGCAGCGATCGGACATGGGACGCGACCTGCGGTACGTCCTCCACCACCAGGAGCCGGATCTGTTCGCCTGTCATCCCTCACCCCGTCGCAGGACCACGATGCAGCGCTCGCTATCGCCTTCGAGCGGATCCAGCTCGTGCGACCCGAAGGTCGCCTCGACCGCCAGCTCCGCCTCCTCGGCGAGGCCGATGAGCGTGCCCGGTGACGGATACCAGAGGCGGAATCCGGCCGGAAGCCGCGCTATCGTACCATCGGCCTCGACGAGGTCGGTGAGCGTGGCGTACTCCACACGCAGACCCTCGGGCGCCTCGTGCCGCAGCAGACGGCTGCGACGGACGACGCGGCGCTCCCCCATCCGGCGCTCCCAGTCGATCGAGAGCGGCAGGTCATGTGGCGGAAGCGCGCCGGGCCCGAGCATGTCCACGATGAGCAGGCCGCCCGGCTGCAGGAGACCGCGCGCGGCGTCCAGCGCCCGGAGCGCATCCTCGGGGCCATCGAGGTGGGCGAGCACTCCCGCCAGCACGGCCAGCGCGAACCGGCCACGCCGATGCACCCTGCGCACGTCGGCCACCGCGGTCTCCAGCCGCCCGGCGTCGCGCGCCGAGCGCAGCAGATCGTCTCCATCAATGCGCGCCACGGCCCGCCCGACCAGCGCCGGCGAGCCGTCGATCCCCACCAGGCGGGTCGCGCCACCACGCAGCAACGGCGCGAACAGCCGCCCCGATCCGCAGCCGAGATCGATCACTGCTCCTGATGCTCTACGTGCCCATTCGCGATAGAAGACAAGGTCTTCGGTGATCGCGTCGTGCTCCAGGTCGTACAGCTCGGCCAGCAGCGTCTCGTCGACCGGCTGACCGGCCAGGATGTTGCTCAGCCCGAGTGCCCCCGCGCCTGTCCCCCGCCGGCGGCGCGCAGGTCCTGCCATGCGCGCTGCACGAGAGCGGGGTTGCGCACCATCTCCACCGCGGTGGCGGCCAATACGCGGATCGCGGCGGGCAGCATGCGGTCGCCGTCGGGGCCGCCGGCGTGCGCGGCGAACTCGCGCGAGTGGCCCGGCGTGCCGCGCGGCGCGATGGCCAAGTAGGGGTGGATCGTGGGCACCACGTGGCTGACGTTCGCCATATCCGTGCTGCCGGCATTCGGATCGACCGGCGCATCCTCAACCCCCGCGTCGGCCAGGTGCCGGCGCCAGACCTCGAGCAGGGTCGGGCTGTTGAGCATCGTCCGGCATCGGTTCATCGGGTCATTTTCGAGCGTGGCGGTGCAGCCCGTTGCGGTCGCGGCCGCCTCCGCCATGGAGCCGAAGCGCTCGATCATGGCGTCGAGATCCTCGTCGATTGGCGTGCGCAGGTACCAGCGGCCGCGGGTCAGGTCGGGCACGATGTTGGGCGCCGCGCCGCCGTGGGTGATGATGCCGTGAACGCGCTCGCCGGGCTTCAGGTGCTGGCGCCACTGCGCGACCATGGTGTGCAGCAGGACGATGGCGTCCAGCGCGTTCTTACCGAGCCACGGGTCGGCACTGGCGTGGGCCAGCGTTCCATGGAAGGTGACACCGACCTCCGTCACGGCCAGGCAGTAGATCTCGGCGCTGGAGCTGTCCGAAGGGTGAATCTGGAGGCAGATGTCCACGTCGTCGAAGACGCCGGCGGCGATGAGGTGCACCTTCCCGTTGCCGGCCTCCTCGGCCGGCGTGCCGATGAAGCGGATCTCGCCGTCGAATTCGTGGCCCAGCATGGTCGCCGCGGCGACGGCTGCCCCGGCACTGGACGAGCACATCAGGTTATGACCGCAGCCATGGCCCACCTCGGGCAGCGCGTCGTACTCGCCGGCGAAGGCGACCACCGGTCCTGGACGCTCGCCCTTCCAGCGCGCGACGAACGCGGTTTCCAGGCCCCCGACCGGTGCCGTGATGTCAAAGCCGTGGCCCTCGAGCAGCTCCGCAGTCCAGGTCGAGGCCTGGCGCTCCTCGAAGGCGATCTCCGGATGGGCGTGCACCCGGTGCGAGAGATCGAGCGCGTCCGGAAGGACGCTGTCGACCGCGTCGGTGAGCGAGGGCCGTGCCTGGGTCATGAGTGCCTCCACCTAGCGGTCGTTGCGGGCGAAGAACCATTCGACGACGCCCGCGAGGATGAGGACGAAGAGCGCGATGGGAACGCTGAGCGCGTCGCCCAGCCGCAGCCCGGACAGCGTCGCCACCATCAGCCCGGCCAGTGTGCCACGCCGTCCCGCTCGGCCCCAGGCGCCACGATAGACGATGCGCCTGCGCGCCATGACCTCGCCGAGGAACGCGAACGGGGCCACCAGCAGGCCCACCGCGGTCGAGGCCAGCCCGACACCGATGACGAGGTTGCGGGCAGCTCCCGGACACGGCTGGGCATTGGTCTCGACCGGGCAGGTGTTGCTGGCGAAGGCGACGAGCAGCAGCGCGGCCAGGATGCCGGCCAGGATGAGCGCGCCCACCCTCGTGCGGTTCCTTGCGCTCATCGCGATGCGTCGGGGCAGATCTCACGGAACGGGCAATAGCCGCAACGCATGGCCGACGGAGTGGCCTCGAAGCGGCCGGCGCGGATCCCCTCCGCGGCCTGGGTCAGCTTCTCCTGCGCCCTCTCCAGGCGCTTCTCGCCCGCGCCGGTGCGGCCGACGATGCCCGACTCGAGGAAGTGGAGCGCCAGCTCATCCGGCAGCGCGCCGTGCTGCGCCTCGTGAGCCAGGGCGTAGATCGAGAGCTGGAGCGACTCGCGCGCGCGTCGATTGGCGGTCGCCAGGTCGCGCACGTCGCTCGACTTGTAGTCGGTGATGATCACCCGGCCGGCCTCGTCGCGGTCGACACGATCGTAGCGCCCACGCAGCCGATCAGGCCCAAATGAGACGGTGAAGTCCTGCTCCACGGCGATGGGTCGCGCGGGATCGCGCTTCTGGTTCTCCCAGAACAGGGTGATGGCGTCGTGCGCGGCGGCCCGGCGTGCCTCTTCGTGCTCGCGGGTCAGGAAGCCGACCGACTCCCATGACGCATCCAGCGCATCGTGCAGCTCGGTGACCGACATCGGGCGGCCGGCGAGCTGGCGCCGATGGTAGGCCTGCGCCGCGGCGTGCAGTGCCCGGCCGTAGACCATGGCGTGCGAGACGGGTGTCGGGATGCGGACAACGTGTCCGTATCGGTACTTGGCCGGACATTCGAGGTAGTCGTTGATCTGCCCGTAGCTCAGCGTGAGCGGCCGGTCGCCCAGCTTCGGACGCGGTGAGGCCGGCGTGCTGTCGCGAGGCGAGCCCTCGTGCCGGGCGAGCTGCTGGAGCAGCGCCGGGCGAACGACCTCGGATGGCGTCGCAGGCGGCAGGTCGAGCGCCTCGGTCACGAACTGGCTGACCGCCCGGGAGCGGCGACCGCCGTAGTCCAGCGCCCAGCTCAACACCAGCTCCTCGCGGGCGCGCGTCATGCCGACGTAGAAGAGGCGGCGCTCCTCGGCGGTGTGGTGATCGGCGTCGGCCGGCGGTGCGTCGGCCATCAGCTCGTCTGGCAGCTCGAGAGGATCGCGCCGATCCCACCCGGGAAACCGATCCGCCACCAGTCCGACCATGAAGACGACGTTGAACTCCAGGCCCTTCGCCTTGTGGTAGGTAAGGACGTGGACCGCCTCCCCGGCGTCCGGCTCGATATCCGCGGTGGACGGATCGTCACCGGTCTCGATCAGCGTGTCGAGCTGCGCGACCAGGAACGGCAGGCGGTCGTCACGCAGCAGGCCCCCCTGGCGACGCACGATCTCGAAGAAGCGTCCGACATTGGCCAGCCGCTCCTCGCCGGTCTCGCGTCCCTCGTGCGCCAGGCGCGCCAACCAACCCGAGCCCGAGATGAAGTGATAGAGCAGCTCGCCACAGCTGCGCTCGGTGCTGATGGTCCGATGCGCGTCGACGCTGGCGAGGAGGCGCTGGACGACCTCCAACGCGCGGAGCGTGAAGGGTGCGTCCTCCGGGTGGTCGGCAGCGTCGCGCAGCGCGACGGCCAGGCTGCTGCGCCGCCGACGCGCACGGGTCAGCGCCAACGTCACGTCCGCCGGCGAAAGGCCGAAGATCTCGCTGGTGGCCAGGTCGTACAGGCTGACCGAGTCGTCGGGATCGTTCACCGCACGCAGGAAGCTGATGAGGACGCGCACCTCCGGCTGGCGGTACAGGCCGGCGGTCCCGCTGAAGCGCCACGGAATGCGCGCCATGTTCAGGGCGCGCAGATACGGGTCCGCGTCGCGGTTGCCGCGCACCAGGATGGCGTGCTGGCCGGCTCGCCGGCCCGCACGAATGGACGCACCGATGCGGTCTGCGATGGCATCCGCCTCATCGCTGCCGGTGGTGAAACCGACCAGGTCGATGGCTCCGCCCCCGGGCTCCGGCCGAGCGAACTTCGAGCGAGCCCGCAGGCGCTTGTCGAGCCCCTCGCGCGCCTCCAGCCGCTCGGGGTCGTTGTGCCTGATGAGCCGATGCGCCGCGTCCAGGATCGGCTGCCGGCTGCGGTAGTTGTCGACCAGCACGACGCTCGACGCCTTCGGGTACGCCTCCCGGAAACCGAGGATGTTGCCCAGGGCGGCGCCACGGAAGCGGTAGATGCTCTGGTCGTCGTCACCGACCACGGTGACATTGCCGTGCGCTTCCGCCAGCAGGCGCACCATCTCCCACTGCGCGTGGTTCGTGTCCTGGAACTCGTCCACCAGGATGTACCGATACCGGCCACGCTCCTCGTCGAGCACCGCGGGATGCTCCCGCAGGAGGCGGAGCGCCAGGCTCACCTGGTCCCCGAAGTCGAGTCGGTCGCCGCTGCGCATGAGGCGCTCGTATGCGGCGTAGACGGCAGCCAGCTCGGCGTGCGTGGCGGCGCGCTCGGCCAGCGCGGTGTCCTCGGACGCGGCGGCGGCGGCATCGGTCATGCGCCGCGCAACCGCCAGGTAGGCCTCGGGCGCGATGTCCTCGTCGCGCAGGCGGCTGATGAGGGTGACGAGTGCCGATAGGAAGCGGGTCGGGTTGCCGAGCGGTCGGTATCGGTCCAATGGCAGCTCGAACAGGTGCTCGCGCAGGAAGATGATCTGCTCCGCTCGCGACAGGACGGTCGATTGGTCGGACAGACCGGCCTCGAACGCGTGGTCGCGCAGCAATCGGTCGCCGAAGGCGTGGAAGGTGCTGATCACCGAATCGTTGTGGCCGTAGGGCACCAGGCGATCGACGCGCTCGATCATCTCGAAGGCGGCGCGATCGGTGAAGGTCAGCGCCAGGATCTCGGATGGCCTGGCGCGCTTCTCGGCGATGAGCCAGGCGATGCGGCGCGTGATCACCGTCGTCTTGCCGGTGCCGGCGCCCGCCACGATCAGCAGCGGACCGTCACCGTGCGTCACTGCCTTTCGCTGCCTCGCCGTGAGATCGGCAAGCAGCGGCGGCTGAATGCGAAGGTGCGGTCGCCGCGTGCGGGGCGCGGCCGTGAGCTCCTCGAAAAACGGAAGCTGATCTGGCGACGGCACGACCGGTGGCATGTCGTCGATGGTAACGGAGGACGGGTTCACCCCGCCGTTATCGGCCGCTTACTGGACAGCTCTCCTGTCGCGTTCGCCTACGGGGCGGCTACGCCCTGGACATAGCCCCGAATGGCAGCGAGGTTCGGGATCGATACCCAACCGCGCGCGCCCGCGATGCCGGTGAACGCGGTGTACCCCGGCGGCGCGAACACCTCGCGCCCGACGGATGCTCCGGCGCTCCGCCGGACCAGGTCGAGGAGCATGGGCATGTCGGCGACCGGGATGTCGGTCGCCAGTCCCGGGAGGCTGGTCAGCAGGGCGATCGGGTCATAGCCGCCGGCCAGCAGCTTGTCGCGCAGGGCGATGAGCAGCGCCTGGTTGCGGTCGCCGCGCGCGTAGTCGCTGTCGGCGAAGCGGCTGCGCACGAAGAGCACCGCGGTGCGACCGTCCAGGTAATTTCCTCCCGCGCGCCAGGACGTCTTCAGGTGGGGATCGTTCAGGGCGGCGGGCAGAGAGACGGTGACACCGCCAACGGCGTTCACGATCCGCGACAGGTCGTCCAGCGTCATCTCGGCGTAGTAGTCGATGCGCAGCCCGATGGTCGTGCTCATCGCCTGCTTCAGGGCCGCCAGGCCCCGCGCCGCTCGCAGGCTGTTGATCTTGCCCGACCACACCGACCCATCGCCGAGCGGCACATCGACCGAGTCCCGCGGCAGGCTGAAGAGGTCGATGCGGCTGCCGTCGGCGCGCACGTTGGCCACGACGAGCATGTCCGTGTTCATGCCCGACTCGCCGAGCGCCACGCGCTGCGCAAGGAAGTCGCGGCCAACCAGGAGGATGGTCACGTTTGTCGCGTCAGCGTCCGGCGCCGGAGTTGGCGTGGGTGTGGGTGTGGGGCTCGGCGTGGGACTCGCCGTGGGTGTCGGTCGGGGGGTGGGCCTGCGGGTCGGTCGCGGGGTGGGCCTGGGGGATGGGGTTGGGCTGGCCGTCGGCGTCGGCGTTGCGACCGGCGCGCTCGCCACGTTCCGAAGCAGCACAAACAACGATCCGGCCACGATCAAGAGCACGGCGGCGGTGAGGATGATGATGCGCTGGGGCGTGGTGATCCGATTGAGCATGGCGCGTATGAAACGTCACAGCGTGCCATTGCGCAATAGGACCGCCGGGGTCACCGGCGCTGGCGGCGTCCGGGTCCAGGCATGACGGCCGCCAGGATGGCCTCCGCGTGACGCCGGCTGGTGTGCAGCTCGTCGCGCAGGCGCCCGACGTGTATCGGGCCGGACATCCGCGTGATCCGGTCGTGCAGCGCGGACCAGACATCGGCCGGGTAGTCGATGCCCGGCGCGATCTGGCGCAGGGTGCCGGCCGCGCGCAGCTGGTCGATGACATTCGGCGGTATGCCCAGGCGCGCGGCGATCCCGTCTACCCGTGGCGGCTCAGCGCGGGCGGCGCGCAGCCCGTCGAGCAACGTCCGCACCCGTTCGTCCATCTGCGGGTCGAGTCCCGGACGAGCATCGGCCAGGCCGACCCGGCGACCGTTGCGGGTCAGGCGGCCATCGGTGACGAGGTCATCGATCACCCGCCGCAGCTCGGGATCCTCCAGCTCCAGGGGCGCGGCGCCGCGGTGGCGAGATGGCGGACGCTTCGAGGCCGCGGTCCGCACGCGCGAGACGAGGGCGTCCATGCGCAGGTCCACGGAGAGCGGCTGCCCGCGGTGGAAGCGCCGCAGTGCGGCCAGCACCAGTCGCTGCGCCAGTCGTCGCTGCTCGGGGTCGATGGCCCCGATTGTCACGCCGGACGCGTCCCCTCGATCGCGATGCGAATGGCCTGCGACTCCTCGTCCGACAGGTTGTGCGACGAGCCGCCAGCGGCGACCGGCTTGGCGAAGACGCGCGTGTTGGCGCGCCCATGCAGGCTGCTGATCACGATTCCATCGCGCGCGTCATCGAGCAGCGCGATCACGAAGCTCTGGTCGGAGCCGGTGTCATCGAACGGGTTGAAGCGCACCAGGCCGATGTGCTGGAGACTGCGCTGGCTGCGCCGATCGATGACGCCGTGCGTCGCCTCGATCTCGGCCATGCGCTCTGAGGCGCGCACCGCCTGCTCCGCGTTGCCGACCAGGCGGTCGTGAAGCGTCCCGCCGTTCTCGTCGCGCACGAGATCGCGGTAGCGGCGCATGGCACCTCGGAGGCGAGCACTCTGCACGAAGAAGCCGATGAGCAGGAGGAACACCAGCGCCGTCAGCGCGCCAAAGGCGAGCGCCAGGTTATCGGTCAGGAGGCGGTTGAGATCGGGCATCGAATCGGCGGTATCATAGCCGTCCCGCGGTCGCCCACCCGACCGCGGCTTGCCATTCAGCCACTATGTCAAGCCGAGGTACCGATGGCCCGTCGAGCAGGAAAGGCCGCCAGCCGAAAGGCGCGCCAGCGCAAGGTGCATCGCCCCGCAATCCCTGCCGGCACGCCGCCCGCGATGCCGATCCCACCGGTGGGCACGCCCGACGCACGCGAGGCCGCCTCGCTCACGCCTCCGCCGCGGACTGCCCCGTCCGCGAGCGCGACGGCCGGCTCGAACCTGACCGCTCGGGAGCGCGCCGAGTACCACTACGTCGGGCGCGACCTCCGCAACATCGGCATCCTTACTGCGATCATGGCGGTGCTGCTGCTGGTGGCCTATTTCGCCTTCTCGGCTCTGGGCCTGGCCGGCTAGGACCTGGCGCCGATTCATCCGCATTTCGCGTCACGGGTCGAACTCCGCGCGCCCTGGCGCCGATCTATCGGCCCGAGATGCGCTTGAACGGCGCGCCGATGCGCCCGTCGTGCGCAACCTGGGCCGATCTGTCGGCGTATCGCGACACGGGATGGTGCCACGACACCGAACGGCGACCTATCGCCGAATCAGCCAGGATCGCCGCCGGCGCGACGAGCCTCCAGGCGCTGTCGGCGCAGCCGCGCCAGGCGCTCCCCGATCTTGAGCTCCAGGCCCTCCTCCGACGGCTCGTAGAAGACGCGGCCAACCAGGGCGTCCGGCAGGTACTCCTGGTCCACGTCCGCATCGGCATAGTCGTGGGGGTAGAGGTAGCCACGACCGTAGCCCTGCTCGCGGGCGAGTCGACGGTGGGAGGACGGCCGCAGATGGAGCGGCACCGGTAGCCGCCCGTGCTCCTCGACCTCCGCCAGCGCCGCAAAGTAGGCCGCCCCCGCTCGGTTCGACTTCGGGGCCGATGCAACATAGGACGCCGCTTGAGCCAGCGCGTACTGGGCCTCAGGCAGGCCGATCATCTCGGTCGCCTGCATGGCGGCCACCGCCAGCTGGAGGGCGCGCGGATCCGCGTTGCCGACGTCCTCCGAAGCCGCGATCACGATCCGGCGCGCGATGAAGGTCGGATCCTCGCCCGCCGCCACCATGCTCGCCAGCCAGTAGAGGGCGGCGTCGGGGTCGTTGCCGCGCATGCTCTTGATGAAGGCCGACGCTGCCTCGTAGTGCTGGTCGCCCACTCGGTCGTAGGCCAGCAGCCGCTGCTGCGCCGCCTCCGCGATC
>JACDBS010000126.1 GCA_013694795.1 Chloroflexota bacterium
GGCGTGACGCCCGACCGGCCGCCCGGAATGGCGATGAGCGACGCGCAGCCGGGGACCGAGATCACCGTGCTGCGGGTGACCGAGGAGGCCGAGGAGGACGCGCGGCTGCTCAGCTTCCTCCAGGAGAACGGTGTCCGGCCGGGGCACGTGTTCGAGGTGGTCGAAGTGGCCGGTCACATCGGCACCATGACCCTGCGCCGCGCGGCCGGCGGCGGGCAGGACGGACACGAGGTCACCATCGGCCTGGTCGCGGCCGCGAAGCTGCGCGTCCTGGACGGACGTGCCGACCCGTCGCTCTTCCATCGAGTCCCGGAGCGCGCCCGGCTGGCGGCGACGGTCTGAATCGGTCTGCTAGGATCGGTCGAACATGGTTCGAGATCGAGGCCGCCGCGGCATCATCGCCGCCGTCGCCACCGTTCTGTGGCTGGGCTTCATGATGATCGGCCTGCCGGTCATCAATGCCACGCTCCCGACCGTTGGTGGAGAGGGACCTGAGGGCACCGCCGCATTCGTTGGGCTGGTCACCGGCGTCTTCACGGTGGGTCTCATCATGTGGGCCGCCTCCGACTGACCTGGTCGGCTGGGCCGATGACCCACCTCACGGCCGATGCATCACCCAGCCATCCACTTCGCCCAGCGGGTAGCAAGCGCGTTCGCGCCATGGCGGCTACCGGCACAATGTTCCGGGCGCGTGCATTGCACAGGGCCAGTGCATCGGTCTCGAACAATGCGCCTCACGGTGCACATTGCCGGGCAGTTGGAACACTCGATGCGCATGATCACGCTCAATCGGTCCAGGACCGCGGCGCGTCGCCCGTGCAATTTGCGCGTGGCCGCACATTTGTGCGAGACAGGTACGCCGAAGGGCAACGTCATCCGAGCGCGTCGGCCCAGCCTTCGTTGGATGGCCGATCGTCCGATTCGTCAGCGTTCGCTATGATTCCGCCGTGAGCCGAATACCCAGTGGGGACCGCGAATGAGCGGACCGTGGGATCGGCCGTCATCCCCGAGCCCTGACGACCAGGACTGGCCCGCGGAAGATCTCGGGTCTTCCTCGCCCTCGCAGCGGCCGACCGACCCGTGGTCATCCGACGATCCGTGGCAGGAGTCCGCGCCTGATTCGTCGCCGGGATGGGATGTCTGGCCTCCTCCCGCCACTGCACCAGATGACTACCTGGCCGAGGATCCCGAGCCGCCCGCGAGCGACCCATGGGCTGAGTCGTGGACCGATGACCTTCCCGACATGCCATCTGCCGCCGAAGCGTCACCGAGCGCACCTCCGGCCGAACCGTCGGCTGAGCCTCCCCGCTTCACCGATGCACCCCGCGTCGAGCCCTGGGCGCCCGACCCCGATCCATGGGGAGCGGCGACCGCCGATGCGTGGATTCCGGCCGAGCCGTGGCGCGAGGCGCCCCAAGAGCAGCAGATCCAGCGGCCTGAACCCGAGGCCGAGCCTGAGCCGGCACCCGAGCCCGAGCCGCAACCCGAGCCCGAGCCGGGACACATCGAGGCGCTGTCTGAGACGGAACGTCCGGTCCGGCCGGTGTGGGAGGCTGACGTTGAGCCCGCGGTCGGGCCTGAATCTCAGCCCGTCGCCGAGACCGAGATTTCACCCGAGCCAGAGATTGAGCGCGATTGGCAGCCCGACCCGTGGCCGGACCGTGCCCATTCGACCCAGGTGCTGCCAACCGACTGGACGCCTCCTGCGCCGCCCGTGCGCGAGGGATCCGCGGAGCTGGAGCCATCAGCTGGGGACATCAGGACATCGCTGGCCGCTCGCGACGAGGCTGACGCCGATGAGCTCGTGGCGCAGGCGTCCACCGCCGAGCAGGCCGTTCCGTGGCTCATCGGTGTGATCCTTCTGCTTGCCGGCATGGTGATCGTTCTCATGGCGCTGATCTTCGCTGGCGACGCATCGCTCGGAGGCGCCGCGACCAATCCGTCGGGGAGTGTCCTGGGGCTCCTACCGACCGCCTCGGTCACATCCAGCCAGGCGCCAAGCCCTTCCGCTTCCACCCAGGACGCGACGCCCAGCGCATCGGCGGCGCCCACCTTGACACCGGTGCCCGCGCCGGAATTCGGGGCGCTCGACATGGTCTACCAGGGTCGAAGCGCCGCGCTGGCACCCATCTACCTGCTGCGCCACGACTTCACCACGAGCGAGGATCCCGCGATCCTGGCTCAGGACGCGAACCTCGACGTGCGCCGCTTTTCGTGGGCTCCCGATGGGAGCGTTGGCGCCGGCCTGCTGGCCGACGTCGCTGTCTCGATCGAGCCTGGCACCGCGAAGCGCCGTCTGGGCGATGGCATCTCGACCATCACCTTCGGAGACGATGCGAGCACGCTATACGCGGTCCGCGTGACGCAGGACGGGGCTGACGATGTTGCGACCGTGCTGGCCATCGACTTCCTGAACGGGGACACGCGCGAGCTTGCCAGCATCTCCTACGCGCGCCCAACCATCGTTACGGAGGACGCCCTCACCGAGGCCCAGTTCAGCGACGATGGCGGCACGGTGCGCGTGTACTGGATGGAGGACGACACGCTGCGCCTCTGGTTGCTCGGGGCCGGCGCGTGGACGATATCGCCCACCGACGGCGTGGTCACTGAGCTGGAGGACTCGCAGCCGATCCTGTGGTCAGCCAACGGGCGGCATCGGATCGCGCTCGCGGTGGACGGCGACACGACAACGCTCCGCCATACCAACGCCGACGATGCCGACCTGGCGTCGAGCACGGTCCAGGGTGTCGTCAGCCACGTCCGCTGGTCGCCGGACGGCGAGCGCGTGGTATTCAGCCTCGGGCGATCCGCAGCGGGCGGCGGGGTGCTCCAGGATCTCTTCCTGTGGGACCTGGCCGACGGAGAGGCACCGATGCAGCTGACCTCAACCGGAGCCGCCTTCGGGGCGGAATGGCTCGGCAGCCAGCCGCGCTGGAAGGGATAGAACCGTGCCCGACATCGTGAACCCCATCGGCGTGGAGCTCGATGAAACCGCGGGCCGCATGCGCATCCGCTGGGACGACGGCCATCTGGGCGAGTGGACCTGGCTCACGTTGCGGCGAGCCTGTCCGTGCGCCCTGTGCGCCGGCGAGGGCAACCTCCCCGGAGTGGTCACGTTGGAGACGGCATTCGACGAACGGCAGACGCACATGAACGAGGTGCGCTGGATCGGGCGCTATGCCCTGGCGCCCATCTGGGCCGACGGCCATGACACCGGCCTGTTCACCTACACCAAGCTGCGCGAGCTGTGCGAATGCGATGAGCACGCGGCATGACGACGGATCGGTCCGTGCAGCCTGTAGGTGGCGTCCTGTTCGTGCACGCCCACCCCGATGACGAGTCGATGGGTACCGGCGGCACCATTGCGCGCCTGGTGGCGGAGGGCGTGCGGGTGGACCTGGTGACCTGCACCGATGGCGCCGAGGGCGAGATCCACGACCCCACCCTCGACCCGGAAGAGGCGCGGCCTCGCCTCGCCGAGATTCGTGCGGTCGAGCTTGCCTGCTCGGTGTCCGCTCTTGGCGGAGAAGCCATTCACCACCACCAGCTGGGCTACCGCGACTCCGGCATGATCGGGACCGATGCCAACGGGCACCCCGACTCCTTCTGGCAGGCAGATCTCGGAGAGGCAACGCGGCGGCTGGTCGAGATCGTC
>JACDBS010000130.1 GCA_013694795.1 Chloroflexota bacterium
GTGGGCGTCCTGGACGCCCACGAGATCGACTTCGAAGCCTGATCAGGAGCCGATGAGGGCCTGGAGCCGATCGGGTCCCACCGGGCGATAGCCGGCGCCCTCCAGCCACGCGAAGAGTTCCGCGCGCTGAACATGCGCCATCACGGCGCACACGTCGCCGCGCTCCGCCCGACCGAGTAGGGCCTGAAGCGCCTCCAGCTCGGTGCCATGCGCGTCGATCTCGCCGCTGTAGCCGCCCTCCCGCGCGCCGGCGCGAAGCAGCTCGTTCATCTCCGCCAGCTCGCGACCCCGAAGATAGTGGCGCTTCTCGGCGATGACGAGATCATCGGCCGACGCGGCGATGATTCCCAGGCGGTGCAGGATCTCATCGGTCCGATCTCCCGCCGTGCCGAAGCCGAGACGCACCCGATGGCGGCCTGCCACCGAACGGGCCACGTCCATCAGGCCGACCATGCCGGCCTCGTTGTGGGCGAAATCGATCAGCGCGAAGATCCCGCCCTTCTCGTACAGGTTGAGCCGCCCTGGGTTGGTGCTGGCGTCCAGCGCGAACGTGCGCAGTCCCCTGTTGATCTGGCGCGTCGTCAGCCCCAACGCGTCGCAGGCGGCAGCGGCGGCCAGCGCGTTGGCAATGTTGTAGCGGGAGAGACCAGCGAACGTCACCGGCAGCGTCGCCGCCTCCACCATGTGCCGAGGCCGCCGCCCGGCAGCGCGCAGGACAATCCAGCCGTCCTCCAGCAGCGCGGCCCGCCCTCCCGAGTCGAGTGCCTCCTCGGCCGGAGCGGTCCGGCCCTCCATGCTGAAGGCATACAGATTGGCTCGTGTCGCACTGCGCATGGCCCACACGCGCGGGTCATCCGCGTTCAGCACGGCCCAGCCCGTGCGCCTCGTGATGCGCACCACGGTGCCCTTCACCTCCGCCAGCTCGTCGAGAGTGTCGATCCCCTGAAGGCCAAGGTGGTCGGCGCTCACGTTGGTGACGACGCCCACGTCATTGGCCGCATAGCCGATGCCGCGCAGCAGGATCCCACCGCGCGCGGTCTCGAGCACGGCGAGGTCCAGGCCCGGCTCGGCCAGGATCCGCCCCGCTCCGCCATAGCCCGTCCAGTCCCCCGCCTCGACCAGCTCGCCGCGGATGTAGATGCCGTCCGAGTTGGTCATGCCGACCATGCGACCGGCGGTCGTGCAGACGTGCGCGATGAGGCGCGTGGTCGTGCTCTTCCCGTTCGTGCCGGTCACGGCCACGATCGGGATGCGCGGCTTCGGCAGGTTGGGAAGCGGACCAAGGGCGACCGCGCGGAGGCCGCTCAGCTCCCGCCGGTCCGTGGAGCGCCCCAGAGCCAGCCGCGCGGCGGCCGCGCCCACCGACTGGGAGATGGTGCGTCGCCGCCACGGAAAGGCGATCGCGGTCCGCAGGCCGTCGACCGAATGGCGAGTGACGATCCGCGGCTCCGGCAGCCCGAGGGCGACCTGCAGGCGACGGACGGCGAGGGATGCGCGCGCGGCTGCCTCGGCAGCGGTGCCTGGCTCCGTCCCCGCGAACTCAAGCTTCACGGCCGGACGGGTGAAGAAGCGGTTCGGCCCGTCCAGCACGCGGAGCTCCCGTAGCTCAAGGTCGGACATGCGCGTGAGTATATTGATGGGCATGCCTGACATGAACGCGCTGCACGGCATCGTCGGCGCGCGCCGGCCGCGGTTCCTCGCCGAGCTGGAGACACTCGTCAACATCGACTGCGGCTCGTACACCCCGGCAGGCGTCAACCAGGTCGCCGACTTCGTGACAGATGCGCTGCGCGAGCTGGGCGCCCAGGTCGAGCGCGTGCCGCACGTGCCCTCCGACGCGCGTCAGCTGGGTGACGTCGTCATCGGCCGGCTGACCGGCGACGGCCCGCGCCTGCTGCTCATCGGCCACATGGATACCGTCTTTGATGAAGGGACGGCCGCCGAGCGGCCGTATCGGTCCGATGGCGAACGTGCCTTCGGTCCCGGCGTGACCGACATGAAGGCCGGCCTCCTGGCGGGCATCCACGCCATCGCCGCCCTGCACCAGGCCGGCACGCGACCCTCCATCACTTTCGTGGCCAACCCCGATGAGGAGATTGGCTCTTTGTTCAGCACGTCGTTCATTCGAAACCTCGCTCCTCAGCACGACGTGGCCCTTGTGCTGGAGTGCGCGCGCGCGAACGGGGATATCGTCAGCAGCCGCAAGGGCATCGCGGATTACCACCTCTCGCTCGTGGGGCGAGCGGCACACGCCGGCGTCGAGCCGGAGAAGGGGCGGTCCGCCATCCTCGAGGCGGCGCACCTCACGCTGGCGCTCCACGCGCTCAACGGCCGATGGTCGACCGTCACCGTCAATGCCGGCGTCATCAGCGGCGGCACACGGCCGAACGTCGTCGCGGAGCGCTGCGAGCTGGAGGTCGACCTGCGAGCGACAGACCTCGACGCCTTCAATGCCGCCGCCGCCGAGGTGGAGCGCCTGGTCGCCTCGCCCACGGTCGACGGCGTGGAGGTGACCCTCCGGCGCAGCGCGGGACATCCGCCCATGGAGAAGACCGATGCATCGGCGCGGCTGGTCGAGCTGGCCGTGTCCATTGCCGGCGAGCTTGGCTTCTCGCTCACCGACGCGGCCACCGGCGGGGCGTCGGACGCGAACACCTGCGCGGCGCTGGGGGTACCCACGCTGGACGGGCTGGGGCCCGTCGGCGGAGACGACCACTCGGTGGACGAGTGGCTGGACCTCGCGAGCGTGGTGCCACGCACGACGCTGCTGGCGGGTCTCGTGGCGCGCATGGGCCAGGCGCTGTAGGCGGATCGCAGGGTGGATGCGATATGCGTTCGCCGGGACTGGCAGCCACCGAACGCTCCGCTAGAATGGCCCTCCCGTGACCGATGACTACCGCCACCGCACGTCGCTGGAGGTGCGCTTTCGTGACATCGATGCCTTCGGGCACGTGAACAACGCCGTCTTCTTGAGCTACGCGGAGCAGGCGCGCATCCGCTACCTGCTCGACGTGCTGCAACCCGAAACCGGCTTCGACCGGCTGCCGCTCATCCTCGCCCGCGTCGAGCTCGACTTTCGCTCGCCCATCGAATTCGGGGAGCAGGTGACAGTCGCCACGCGCGTGGACCGGGTCGGTCGCTCGAGCTTCGCCATGGGACATCGCATGACCGCAGGTCCCGACGACCGCCTGGTCGGCGACGCTCAGACGGTGATCGTCACCTACGACTACGCCGCCGCGGCGCCCATGCCGGTGCCGAACGAGTGGCGCCAACGGTTCGATGCGCACGAAGGACGAACCTAGACACATGGCCGAACAGCAACGATTCGACCTGCTCATCCTGGGCGGAGGCATGAGTTACGTGGGCGCCATCCGCGCCGCGCAGCTGGGCCTCTCGGTTGGGCTCGTCGAGCGCGACAGGCTGGGCGGGACGTGCCTGAACCGCGGCTGCATCCCATCGAAGGCGCTCCTCGAGACCGCCGACCTCCTCCACCGCGTGACCGAGCAGGGCGGCGAGTTCGGCCTCGCCGGCCACGAAGGGGTCAGCCTCGACTACCCCGCCCTCGCGAAGCGGCGCGACGCCGTCATCGACAAGCACGTCAGCGGCGTCGAGTTCCTCATGAAGAAGAACAAGGTGACCGTCCTGCACGGCAACGGCGTCCTCAGCGGCCCCACCAGCCTCCGCGTCTCAGGGGGAGAGTCGGGCGACCTCGAGGCCGGCGCCGATCACCTCATCCTGGCCACGGGCAGCGCGCCGCGCTCGCTCACCGGCCTCGAACCCGACGGCCGACGCATCATCACCTCGGACGAGGCACTGACCCGCGGCGACGTACCGGGGCGGGTGACCATCGTCGGGGCCGGCGCCATCGGCGTCGAGTGGGCCAGCATGTACCGCGACTTCGGGGCGGAGGTGACACTCGTCGAGTTCGCCGACCGCATCGTGCCGCTCGAGGATCCGGAGATCAGCAAGGAGCTGGCGCGCATTTTCAAGAAGCGCGGGATGGCCATCCACACGGCCTCGACCATCGATCCCGAGACGATCAGCACAAGCGAGAACGAAGTCAGCTTCCAGGTCGCGACGAATGACGGCGCCAGGCGCACCGACGTGACCGGGGACGTCATTCTGGTCGCGGTCGGTCGGCGACCGCTCACCGAGGACATCGGGCTGGAAAGCCTTGAAGGCGTCACCCTCGACCGTGGCTACGTGAAGGTGGACGAGTTCATGCGCACCGGCGCGAAGGGCATGTACGCCATCGGTGACATCGTCCCCGGCTACGCCCTGGCGCATGTGGCCAGTCACGAGGCGGTCGTGGCGGTCGAGCACCTTGCCGGCCACGATCCCGCCCCGGTCAGGATGGACCTCATGCCGCGCGTCACGTTCTGCCGCCCGCAGATCGCCTCGGTGGGGTTGAGCGAGGAGGAGGCCACGGCGGCCGGCCACGAGATCAAGATCGGCTCGTTCCCCTTCCGCGCGCTGGGAAAGGCGACGATCGTGGGCGAAATCGACGGCTTCGCGAAGCTCATCGCCGATGCGGACAGCGGCATCATGCTGGGCGCCCACATCATCGGCCCCCACGCGGGCGACCTCCTGGCCGAGCCGACATTGGCCATGCTGGTCGAGGGCACCGCCGCCGAGATCGCGATGAGCGTGCACGCCCATCCCACCCTGACCGAGGTCCTCGCCGAGGCCGCCCTGGCGGTCGACGGCGCGGCCATCCACGCATAGAGGAGGGACGCCCCAGATGGCCAGCACCGACACGCGGCCGCGCCACGCAGAGCTGGGCCTCGGCGATGCCGACGTGCTCGGCATGTATCGCGCAATGCTCCTCGCGCGTGCCGTCGACGAGCGCATGTGGCTCATGCAGCGTGCGGGCAAGATCGCCTTCATCATCTCGGGCCAGGGCCACGAGGGCGCTCAGGTGGCGACCTCGTGGCCAATGCGCAAGGGGACAGACTGGATGGCGCCGTACTATCGGTCCATCGCATCCGCCATGACCTTCGGCATGAGCGCCGAGGACATCATCACCGCCCATTTGGCAAAGGGTGACGATGTGAGCTCCGGCGGGCGACAGATGCCCGGCCATTATGGCGGCGCGCCGTACAACATCATCTCGCTGAGCTCGCCGGTGGGAACGCAGGTCCTCCACGCGGTGGGCATCGCCATGGGCGCCTGGGTACGCGGCGACGACGTGGTCGCCATGACGAGCTTCGGCGAGGGTACCGCGAACCAGGGCGAGATCCACGAGGCCATGAACTTCGCCGGCGTCCACAACCTGCCGGTGATCTTCGTGTGCGAGAACAACGGCTACGCGATCAGCGTGCCGCTTGAGCGGCAGGTGGCCGGCGGATCGGTCGCCGCGCGAGCTGCCGGTTACGGGATGCCGGGCGTGGTGGTCGACGGGGGCGACGTGCTGGCGTGCTATGGCGCCGCCAAGGAGGCGCACGACCGCGCTAAGCGAGGAGAGGGTCCGACACTGATCGAGGCGCGCGTGGTACGCCTCACCAGCCACTCCTCGGACGACGACCAGCGCCGTTATCGCGACCCGTCGGAGGTGGAAGCCCTCAAGGAGCGCGACCCGATCCCGATGTTCGCCAACGAGCTTCGGGCGAACGGCATCCTGACCGATGATGGTGAAGAGACCATGCGGGCGGAGGTCAAGGCCGAGGTGAACGAGGCATCGAAGCGTGCCGAGGCTCGGCCAGAGCCGACGCCGGACGACGCCCACGAGCGCGTCTACGCCGATCCGATCCCAGGTGGCGGGACGGCCGTTCCCCTCGCCCCGGTCGGCGGCGGAGGGCAGTGACCGATGGCCGAGCTCAATATCCTTGAAGCGATCCGCGCCGCCATGGACGAGGAGATGGAGCGCGACGAGCGCGTGATGATCCTGGGCGAGGACGTCGGCCGCAAGGGCGGGGTCTTCGGCGCCACCGAGGGCCTGTGGGCCAAGTACGGCGACAAGCGCGTGCTCGACACGCCGCTGAGCGAGGGCATGATCGCCGGCGCCGCCATGGGCGCCGCGGTCTACGGGCTGCGTCCCGTCGCGGAGATCCAGTTCGCCGACTTCGTGTATCCGGGCTTCAACCAGATCGTGTCCGAGATCAGCAGGATTCACTACCGATCCAACGGCACCTTCTCCGCGCCCATGGTCATCCGCATGCCGTACGGCGGGGGCGTTCACGGCGCCCTGTACCACTCGCAGTCGAACGAGGCCTACTTCACCCACACGGTGGGCCTCAAGATCGTGGCGCCCGGCACGCCTGCCGACGCGAAGGGCCTGCTCAAATCCTCGATCCGCGACCCCGATCCGGTGATGTTCTTCGAGCACAAGAAGACGTATCGGCTCTTCCGGGCCGAGGTGCCCGATGGGGACACCGTGGTGCCCATCGGCAAGGCAGTGGTCGCGCGCGAGGGGAAGGACCTGTCGATCTTCTGCTACGGCTTCATGCGCACCTGCGCGCTGGAGGCGGCCGAGACACTCGCCGGCGAGGACGGCGTGGAGGCCGAGGTGGTCGATCTGCGCACGCTTCGGCCGCTCGACCTCGAAACGATCCTCGCCTCGGTCGAGAAGACCGGCAAGGCGCTCGTGGTCCACGAGGCCAACCGCTTCGGTGGCTTCGGCGCCGAGATCGCGGCCGAGATCAGCGAGAAGGCCTTCGAGCACCTCGATGGACCCGTCACCCGCCTGGCTGGACCCGAGGTCCCGGGCGTGCCCTTCCACCACGCGCTGGAGGACTGGTTCATGATCGGTCCACCCCGCATCGTGGACGCCGCTCGCAAGCTTGCTGCCTACTGACCGATGACCTTCACCTGCCTGGCGCCGATACATCGTCGAACTGCGACACGGACCTTTGCTCGCGCGGCATTGCGCCGATACATCGGCCCTCCCGCCGCACGGAGGGCGCGTCCCGGCACCGCTTGTGCGGAGTCTGGGCCGATAGATCGGCATAGCGCGTCACGCATCGTGGCCCGAGTCGCGGATCGTCGATACATCGGCACCGATTCGCCTCCATCCGTCACAATCTGACCAACCCGACGAGAAGCGACGCGACCATAGGAAGGCTCCACCGCATGGCAACCACGATCAAGATGCCGCAGCTGGGCGAATCGGTCACCGAAGGCACGATCGAGCGCTGGCTCGTGAAGGAAGGCGACACCGTCGAGCAGTACGACCCGCTCTTCGAGGTCGTCACCGACAAGGTGAATGCCGAGGTGCCGGCCGAGATCGCCGGCACGGTGACGAAGATCCTCGTGCCGGATGGCGAAACGGTCGCGGTCGGCACGCCGGTGGCCGAGATCGACGCCGATGGCGCCGGCGCAACGACGGATGCGCCTGCCGCCGAGGCCGATGCGCCTTCCGCCGAGGCCGATGCGCCTTCCGCCGAGGCCGATGCGCCTTCCGCCGAGACGACCGAGCCGGAAGCTCCGCAGCAGGAGCACGCGGCCGAGACCGAGCCCAAGCCCGAGGCCGAGCCCAAGCGCGAAGCCGAGTCCGAGCCCAAGCCCAAGGCCGCCGAGCCGGAAGCCGCCCCAGCGCCAACACCCGAGTCGGAGACATCCGAAGCCCCGCCCTCGAGTGGGGGTGGTGACGGTGGCGCGCGCATGACGCCGGCCGTGCGCCGCCTGGTTCGCGAGCACGACGTCGACGTGTCACAGGTGTCCGGCACCGGCGCCGGCGGTCGCGTCACGCGCGATGACGTCCTGGCGTTTATCGAGAAGGGCCCGCAGGCTACGGCTCCGGCTGAGGCCACCCCCCCGCAGACGCAGGCCGCGCCCGCCCAGCCGCAGCCGCAGGCGGCGATCCCGGCTGCAACAGGTGGCGACACCGAGGTGCCGCTGTCGCAGATGCGCAAGGGCATCGCAAGGAAGATGACGCAGGTCAAGCAGACCGTACCGCACGCCTACACCGTGATCGAGGTCGACCTGACCAATGTCGTGAAGTGGCGCGAGGCCAACAACATGGCCTTCAAGGCGCGCGAAGGCGCCAGCCTCAGCTACGTTGCCGTGGTCGTCAAGGCGGTGACCGAGACGCTGCGCAAGCACCCGACCCTGAACAGCCAGTTCGCCGATGACAAGATCATCCTCAAGCAGGCCATGAACATCGGCATCGCGGTGGCGGTCGACAACGGGCTGATCGTGCCGGTGATCGCCAATGCCGACCAGCTCAGTATCAGCGGCGTGAACGGCCGCATCCGCGACATCTCGAGCCGCGCCCACGCCGGCAAGCTTCGCCTGGACGAGCTCACCGGCGGCACCTTCACCGTGAACAACACCGGCTGGTTCGGATCGGTCACCTCCATGCCCATCGTGAATGCGCCGGAGGTCGCCATCCTGTCCATGGAGGCGATCGTGAAGCGCGCGCGGGTCATGGAGATCGACGGAGCGGACGTCATCGCCATCCGCCACATGATGAACATGACCTGTTCTTTCGATCACCGCGTGCTCGACGGCGCCCAGGTCGGCTTTTTCCTGGCCGATGTGCGCAAGGCCCTCGAGGAATGGGATCCCAACACGCCCATAGGCTGACCTCGACCCAGGCCGCACATCCGTCCAGGAATTCGTGGCGCGACTGGTATGCGCGATTCGGCCGCTCGGCAGGGTCACCCATGCACACGGTGACTGGTAGGGTCGCAATCGGCGTTCACGGGCCACCGCGTTGGCCGTGTCGACGCCTGGCCACAGCGCCGCAGCGTTGGAAAGACGGCCAAGACATCACCTACCAGTCGTCGCGCGCATTCCTGGGAAGAATGGACGTGACTTCTCTCAGATTCTCATCGTTAGCACACAAAGAAGCCGGCGACGTCCAGCAGCCCCACGCCGATCTGGCGATCGGTGAGCTCCTTAGGCGCCCCTCGTCGGACCCATCGGCGTCGAGGTCGCTGGTGCGCAGGTCGCGCGAGACGACGCTGGACCGCGCTGCGCTCGACAGATGGAACAGAGAGACCGCCACCAGCGCACTGGCGGGGACGCCCACGAGCACGAGCACCACCCCGAAGACGAGCCCGGGAGCGCCGGGCGTCGCGAGCGTTTGCGTGTCAGGCGGGCGATCAGCATATCGGCGCAACCGTAGGTAGCGAGGGTACCCCCGAGTCGATAGGACAAACGACCGTTCGGCACGGGGCCACACAGAATGCGACGGTCGCTCGGACACGCGGCATCGCCGGTGACCCCGGACCACCCGTACCTGCGTGCTGCCAGCCCTCGGCACACCGATTGCATTTACGGCGGGGCTCTGTACCGCGGCAAGCGCATTCGTCAGGTCG
>JACDBS010000132.1 GCA_013694795.1 Chloroflexota bacterium
AGCTCGCGCCCGCGCAGCGGCTGCCAGGTTCGCTCGCGCTGCAGCTCGAGGAGCTGCGGCAGGCGACGGGCGATCGCCAGCGACATCATCACCACGTACTCGGCGATCGGCCGGCTGAAGACGCCGCGAGCGTTCGTGACCACGAGGCCGCGCTCGCGCACCGGGGCGGTGGAGATGCGATCGACGCCCGCCGATGCCGAATGGATCCAGCGCAGGCGTGGCGCGCGCGCCACGAGATGGTCGAGGACCGACGCCGGAACGGCGCCAAGCAGCAGGATGTCCGCGTCCTCGAAAACCGACTCGTCGGCGTCCCCGTGGATCCTGCCGTCAGCCGCAATGCGCGCGCAGCGCACGCCGTCGATCGCCTCGATGCGGGCCACGAGCTCGCGCGACAGAGGCGCGCCGAGGATCGGCGTCGCGAGGACGGTCGTCAGCTCGGTCAGGAGGCGCCTCCCTCGATGCGCGCGATCCACCCCATGGGGTTTCGGATCTCGTCCAGCGAGGGCAGCATCTCGGGTGCCGTCCACACCCGGTTGAGGAAGGCACGATCGCGCTGCGTGATGACCGCATCGGCGAATCGCTCGCCAGCGGCGTACTGCTCCATCTTCAGGTCCAGCCCGGTGAGGCGCATGATGGCGCGCTCGACGGCGCCTCGCCGCTCGCCGCGCCGCTCGAACCGGTCGTGGATCTCGACGAAGTTCGGCAGGATGCGTGCTCCCGCGGCGTTCATGACATGGTTGGAGTAACCCTCGAGCAGCGACATGAGCGCCTGGGTGCGATTGAAGGTCTCGCGCTGCCCAGGCGTCATGATCCGCTCGAGCCAGTGGCCTTCCCCGCCGCCCATGGCCCCCCGCACTCGCTGCATGAGCCCACCCGACTCCGCGGCGAGCTGCTCAACGGTGCGCCCGACGAGATCGGCGAAGTACGGTCGCAGCCAGGGATGCGCCTCGAACTCGAAGGCGTGCGTCGCCTCATGCAGGGCGATGAACGTCCGGAACTCGTCTCGCGGAATGCGCATGGTGGCCGCGCTGGCCACGATGTTCGGCTCCACGAAGTGCAGGCGGCCGCGAGTCGGGCCTGCGGCGAGGAGGCTGACGTCGTACTGCCCCAGCACTTTTCGGCCGAGGAACGCCAGCATGAAGCCGAGCTGCTGGTTGCCGACGGTTCGGTTGACCCAGCGCGACACGGCACGGCCAGTAGTGTCGGGGCCGTGGACGGCCTCGAGCAGGATCCGTTCGATACGGTCGAACAGGACGCGGAAGGTCGCGAGGTTGAGGTCCACCCATTGGCGTCGATCCACGACCGCCGGGATCTCGAGGGCCGCCGGCAGTTCTGAGCCGATCTCGTCGGCCACGATCGGCTCGATCTGGAGCAGCGTGGACCGATAGAACGCCTCCGCCTCAGCCCGCTGACGGACTGGTATGGGTGCGCCGGCATCTCCGAGCCGCCGGTGCGCGATCTCGCGCACCGCGTCCCAATCGATGAGCCGGCTGCCCGCGCGTCGCATGATCTCGCGCGACGCGACGCTTGCCCCAAAGGCCAGCAGGCCCCCGACGATGATGCCCGCACCGAGCCGGCCAGTGTTGCGTGCCATGCGCTTCAGTCTACGGGAAGCGGCGCCACGACCCCGATCTCGATCGCCTCGACCTGCGGGAGGCGCTCCCCGAAGAGGCGTTCGGCCACCGTCATGAACGCGTTCACGTCCCCGGTCGTCGCTACGCGATGCATGGACGCCTCATCGCGCGGGGCGCGCGGGGCGCGCGCGCCAAGCGCGTCGAGCAGGTCCTCGACCGCCAGCGCGGTGGTGAACGCGGAGTCCACGACAGCGACGCGGTCGCCCACGATCCGCTCGATCGGCCCGCGCAGCAGCGGATAGTGCGTACAGCCCAAGAGGAGCGTGTCCATCGCCGGGTCGGCGGCAAGCATCGGCTCCAGGTAGGCGCGCAGGACCGATTCGGCCCGGCGCCCGTCAAGGATGCCGGCTTCGGCCATGGGCACCAGCTCCGGGCAGGCCAGCTGCACCACATCGGTGGCGGGATCGGCCTCCACGATGGCAGCGGGATACGCGCCTGAATCGACGGTTCCGACGGTCGCGATGACGCCCACGTGCCGGCTGCGTGTCGCGGCGGCGGCGGCCACCGCACCTGGCCGAACGACGCCGACGACCGGAACGTCCGAGCGGCCCCGCACATCGTCAAGGGCACGAGCGGTCGCCGTGTTGCAGGCCAGGACGAGCAGCTTCACGTCCTGCGACAGAAGCCAGTCGACCGACTCGAGCGTGAAGCGGCGCACCTCGTCCGCGGGGCGCGGCCCATAGGGGGTGCGCGCATTGTCGCCGAGGTATACCGTCGGCTCCTGCGGCAAACGGCGACGAAGCTCAGCCAGGACGGTCAACCCGCCAACGCCCGAATCGAAGACGCCGATGGAGCGCCCATCGCCGGGCTGGGCCATACGGCCGCTCAGTGCCGGGCCAGCGCCGGCGATCGCTCGCGCAGGTGGGCGGCCAGCGAGTCGGAGATGCGCTTCACGCCCTGCGCGATGGGCGACTCCGGGCTGGAAGTGACGAAGGCGATGCCCTCATTGTTCGAGGAAAGGACGAGATGCCCGTCCGAGACAACCTCGAAGTCGATCTTGCTGCCGAGGGCCTGCTCGACATCGGCCTTGTCGAATCCGCCGGAAGAGTCGGACCGATTCAGCACCGTCGCGATCTTGGAGGGCGGGTAGCCGATGGCGGTGAAGGTTTCCGCCGCCATCGCCAGGCTGCGAATGGCCATGCTGTCGTAGGTCAGGACCTGGAGGATGAGATCGGCGGAATCCAGGAACACGAGGACGTCTTCACTGAGCGCCGCGCGCGTGTCGATGATCACGAACTCGTAGAGCTGCCGCAACAGGGAAAGCACCTTCTCGATGTCACGGGTGGTGACCATCTCGGCCATCTCGACCCGCGGGGGGGCCAGCAGGATGTCGATCCCCGATGGGTCCTTCCAGGTGATGTCGCCGATGTCCTGGTCGCGGATCCGGTCGGTCGGCAGGTTGACGATGGATGGGGCCACGGCCGGCACGCGCAGCAGGCCGCGCAGGTCGCTGAACTGGAGCGAGCCGTCGACCAGGCAGACGCGGTGGTTCTGCCCGAGGGCGACGGCGATGTTGTAGGCCAGGGTTGTGCGGCCCACGCCGCCCTTTGGGCTGAAGAGGGTCACCATCATCGAGCTGGAGTGGGAGGACTCGAGCGCACGCGTCTCGCCCACCCTGCGGATGATGGTCGTCAGATCGAAACCCGTGAACGGCATCGCCAGGACCGCGTCGATGCCGCGCCCCGGGTCCTCGCGCACCGGGTTCTGCGGCACCGTCAGCATGACAACGCCGACCTGCGGCTCCGCCTGGCGGATCTGCTCGGCGACCTGCTGGCCGCTCACCCGGCCCTGGAGCAGTGCGTCCACCAAAACCACGTCGGGGCGCAGCTCGGAGACGCTGCCCACGGCACGATCGCC
>JACDBS010000136.1 GCA_013694795.1 Chloroflexota bacterium
GAGCTTCATCGCGGGCGTGGGCAACATCTACGCCGATGAGGCGCTCTGGCGCGCGCGCCTCCACCCGCTGCGCGCCGCCGACACACTGCACGAGCGCGAGGTGCGGCGCCTACACCGCGCCGTGCGCCAGGTCCTGCGACAGGGGATCGCGAATCGCGGCTCAAGCTTCAGCGACTATGTGGGGGCTGACGGCCAGCCGGGCGCCAACGCCGAGCGCCTGGCCGTCTACCGGCGCACCGAGCAGCCCTGCTACCGATGCGGCAGCCGCATCGCGCGCATCTTGGTCGGCCAGCGCAGCACCCACTTCTGCCCGCGCTGCCAGCCGGAGCCGGTAGCATCGGTCCATCCATGAAGGTCATCGGTCTCACCGGAAACATCGGCTGCGGCAAGAGCACGGTCGCGGGATTCCTTCGCGACAGCGGGGTCGCCACGGTGGACGCCGATGCGGTCGCGCGCGAGATCCGGCAGAACGATTCTGATGCGCGCGCCGAGATCATCGGCCGCTTCGGGACCTACGAAGCCGCCGAACTGGCGGACGTCGTCTTCACCGATGCCGAGGCGCTGCGCGACCTCGAGCGCATCCTCCATCCACGCGTGCGCGGGGCCATTCGCGCGCGCCTGGCTGAGCTGGACGAGGGCGGCGTGGAGGTGGCGGCCGTCGAGGCCATCAAGCTGCTCGAGTCACCCCTGGCCGATGCCTGCGATCAGATCTGGGTCGTCCGCTGCGACGAGTCCGATGCCATTCGTCGCATGGCGGAGTCGCGTGGCATGGACGAGGAGTCCGCGCGCCTGCGCCTGGGCAGCCAGTCGTCGCAGGACGCGAAGGTTGCCGCCGCCGACGTGGTGATCGATGGATCGGCGTCGATGGAGGAGACGCGCCGCCAGGTGGAGCTCGCCCTGGCGGCGCTGCGCTCCGCCTAGGGCAGCTCTGCCGCCTCCGGCACTGGGAACCCGAACTCCTCGAGGAGGCGGTCGAGCGTCGAGCCCTCCGTCTCCGCGGTGCGATCGTCCTCATCGGCGCGGAGGACGAAGGTGAACTGCGCGCCGGCCGCGGTGAGCTCCGTGATCTTCTCGGCGGTCGCCAGGTCGGTGCGCAGGATGTAGAGGCTCCCGTTGCGAACCAGGATGTCGAGCTGCTGGAGCGTCGTCTTGGTCGACGGGCCGGCGATGCGCTGGTCGGTCGGCGCAGCCTCGGTCGGTTCCCCTTCCGCCGGCGGAGCCGTCTCGGCTTCGACCGGGTTGACGGTCAGGGTCGCGATGAGGTCGACCGGCTGTCCCGGCTGGAGCGTGCCGCCAACCGCACGGTC
Organism: Chloroflexota bacterium; assembly: GCA_013694795.1. Taxonomy (GTDB): domain Bacteria; phylum Chloroflexota; class Limnocylindria; order QHBO01; family QHBO01; genus JACDBZ01. Next base: position 1,308 of record JACDBS010000136.1, read on the forward strand.
GTCCGGCACGGTCATGCTGACGGCGCGCAGGTCCGGCATGGACGGATCGAACTCTTCGCCCGGTGCGAGGATGGAGAAGGTCGCGCCGGCATCGGTCGATGCCAGCAGGTTCGGGGTCATGAGCTGTCCCGGGCTGATCGGGACGGAAGCCACCCGCCCGATGACCTCGTCGATGGTGACGAATGCGGTTTCATTGATCGGGTCGGCGGGCACGGACCGCATGGCGACATCGCTCTCCGTGATCACCTGGCGTCCGGGGATCTCGGCCGCGGCCACGACCACCTGGCGCGTCTCGACCTCTCCCTGATCGGTCAACCCGCTCGCCTGGAGGGCGATGTAGACGGTGGCCGCCACCAGCAGGGCGACGACGATGCCCACGGCGATGTAGACCTTCGATCGCCGGCTGTTCTTGTCCGAGTATTCGAGCTCCACGGAGCAGTCTCCTGTGCGGGTCTAGTTCCAGGGGATGAGGCGCGCGCGCTGCACCTGACGCAGCGCCGCACAGCCGGGGTCGGCGCAGATCTCGCTGATCGCACGCCCCGAGATGGTGTTGGCGTCGACGCTGTCGACCTCGAACATCGCGAAGCCGATGATGTCGACGTACTCGCCTTCGCTCGGCTGCTCAACGACGTAGATGGTGGCGACGGCGAGGTGCGTGACCGGTTGTGAGCTCCCGTTCACGCCGCGGGCACGTACGGTGAACTTGTAGCAGCCGCTCGACAGCCCATCGGTGTCGACCGTCATCGTCGAGGGCGTGCCCTGGCCGCCAGTCGGGTTGACCGATGTCGCGCTGAACCCGACGGTCAAGCCGGCGGGCGGAGTGACCGGATTGAGGAGGCAATCGGTCAGCGAGCCTGGATCCCAGCTCAGGTCGACGGCACCTCCGCCCCAGCTCTTGTTGCGGACCTTGACCTCGAGGGTCATCGCACCGCCGAGGACGTCGGTCGAGCCGCTCAGCGTCGAGTTCTCGAGCCCGAAGTCCTTCGTGGCGCCGCCGATCTTCACGGAGACGGGATGGCGCCGCGCCTTGACGGGCGTGCTCGACGTCCCGTGCACCCAGACGGTGTAGATGCCCGGTGCGACAAGCACCGTCGAGAAGTCCTCCATGCTCACGTTCGTGCCGTTCGTCGCAGGCGCGAAGTTGTCGGGATTGAAGACCGGCTCGTTCATCCGACCCGGCAGCGGGACGCCGGTGCCAGGGACCGGCAGGATGTTGTCGGTAGCGAGCGGTGCGTCGAGATCGCCTCGCAGGTCAAGCGTCACGGTTCCGGTGAATGCGGCGTTGCGGGCCACCTTGAAGGTCGGGCCATCGGTGGGTGCGCCCGTGGTTGCGGGCAGCACGATCTCCGGCGGTGGCGTGATCGAGAAGTCCGGAATGGCCTTGACCGTTCCGTCGTAGACCGCGAGCTGGATGCGGTCGCCCGGGTCGTAGAAGTCATCGAAGGCCGTCAACAGGTGGCCCGTGTTGTGCCCGGACAGGGTCGAGACCTGGTGATCCCCGCTGGGCGGTTCGACGACCGCGGGAAACGCGGGTCCCGGGTAGCCGGTCAGTACGTACTCGGCCTGCTCCGCTTTCATGGTGTTCTCGTTGACGCCGGCGACGGCCCCGTTGTAGTAGTCGCGCGTGGTCGCGTCGCGGAAGTCACGGATGTCGAGGTTGAAGAACCCGCGGAACTCCGAGCTGTTGTGCGCCTTGCTGCCGGTCCCGTAGATCTCGAACAGCGGGCCCTTGGTGCCTTCGCTGGCCGGCGTGCGCACGTTGTAGCCCCGCGGATTCGAATCCACCATGCCGCTCGTGCTGGTTGCCTCTGTGGCGAGGACATCCACGAAGCCACCGCCGGGCCCGGGTGGGGCGGTGTACCGTCGCGCCACGATCGGTATCGCCGGATCCTGGACGAGTGTGCAC
>JACDBS010000158.1 GCA_013694795.1 Chloroflexota bacterium
GTTGCCGCGGGCTGTCGAGCCATTGCCGTCGGCCGCGCCGTTGCCGGCCGAGCGCGCGGCTGCCGCCGTTTCGCCGCCCGGACGCGTCCAGCTCGAGTAGTCGCAGGCCGGGTACCGGTTGCAGCCCCAGAACGAGCGGCCCCGACGGCTGCGCTTGGTGATCACCGTGCCCTCGTTGCACTGCGGGCAGGTGCCGAACTGCTCACTCGCGGGAGCCGCGTCCTTCTTGATGTATTTGCAGTCGGGGTATCGGTCGCATCCCACGAAGGGTCCGAAGCGTCCGCGCTTCGCGGCCAACTTGCCCTGCCCGCACTCTGGACAGGTCTCCCCGACCCCGGGCATATCGAGCGCCTCCGGCTCTTCGCCCGGCACCGGCTGGGTGTGCTTGCACTCCGGATAGCCGTTGCAGCCGAGGAACCATCCGTTGCGCCCGAAGCGCTTGACCAGCATATGGCCCTGGTCGCCGGTGAGCGGACACGGGATATCGGTCAGCTCAATCGTCTTGGCGATCTTCTCGCGCCCCTCGATGATCTTGGCGATGAACGGCGTGTAGAAGTCACGTACCACCGGCACCCATTCGATCTCGCCGCGCGCCACGTCATCCAGCCGGTCCTCCATGCGTGCCGTGAAGTCGAGGTCCACGATCTCGGGGAAGTGCTCGACCAGCATGTCGGTCACCCGCATGGCCGACTCCTCCGGGAAGAGGCGCCGATCGGTGATCGTCACGTAGCCCCGCTCGCGGATGGTGCTGATGGTCGGGGCATACGTCGATGGGCGCCCGATGCCGTGCTCCTCGAGTGCCTTGATGAGCGTCGCTTCAGTGAAACGCGGCGGCGGCTGCGTGAAATGCTGCTCCGGCGTCAGCTCCACCAGGCTCAGCGGCTCCCCTTCGCGGAGCTCCGGCAGGACCGTGAGACGCTCATCCTCTTCGTCGTCGCGACCCTCCACGTAGACCGCCTGGTAACCATCGAACACGCGCTTGCTGGCGCCCGCGTGGAGCGTGTAGCGATCGGCCTCGACGTCGACGCCCACGACGTCGAAGCGCGCGGGCGCCATCTGGCTGGCGATGGCGCGACGCCAGATGAGCTCGTACAGGCGGTACTCGTCGGGCTTGAGCGCGCTCCTGACCGAGGCAGGCAGGCGGGCGAAGCTCGAAGGCCGGATCGCCTCATGGGCTTCCTGTGCTCCACGCGCCTTCGTCCTGAACGCGTTCGGCTTGTCGGGCACCAGCTCCGCCCCGAAACGCGTGGCGATCACGTCGCGCGCCTCGGCAACCGCACTCGTGGCCATGGCGACCGAATCGGTGCGCATGTAGGTGATGAGGCCAACCTGGCCCTCGGCCAGGCTGACGCCCTCGTACAGGCTCTGCGCCACGCTCATCGTGCGCCGGGCGCTGAAGCCGAGCTTGCGCGACGCTTCCTGCTGGAGCGTGCTGGTGATGAACGGCGGCGGCGCGCTTCGCTTGCGCTCCGTGCGCGTTACCGATGCGACCCGGAAGCTCGCCTGCCGCAGGGCGGCGGTGTGCTCGGTCGCCTCCGCCTCGGAGCCGACGCGGGCCTTCTTGCCGTCGATCCTGCTGAGCTCCGCGTCGAAGCTGCCCTCGTCGGCCTCTCGCTCCAGCCGGGCGGTGAGGCTCCAGTACTCCTCGGGGTTGAATGCGTCGATCTCGCGCTCGCGTTCCACGACCAGGCGCACGGCCACCGATTGCACCCGTCCCGCGGAGAGGCCGCGCCGGATCTTGCTGGCCACCAGCGGGCTGAGCTTGTAGCCGACCAGCCGATCGATCACGCGTCGCGCCTGTTGGGCGTTGACGAGGTCCATGTTCAGGCTGCGCGGGTGGGCGAACGCCTCCTCGATGGCCGACTGCGTGATCTCGCTGAAGGTGACGCGCTGGATCCGGTCGTCCGGCAGGCCGGCGTACTCGGCGATATGCCATGCGATCGACTCACCCTCGCGATCCAGGTCGGTGGCAAGCCACACCATGTCGGCCTTCTGCGCGACCGCGGTGAGGCGGTCGAGCTCCTTCTTCCGATCCTTGAGCGGCTCGTAGCGCGGCGTGAAGTCGCCGTCCACGTCGACCCCCAGGCTCTTCTGCGGGAGATCGCGGACATGGCCATAGCTGGCCGTGACGTGATAGCCAGGGCCGAGATAGCGCTCGATGGTCTTCGCCTTTGCCGGAGACTCGACGATCACGAGGTCGCCGGCGGCGGTCTTGGTGCGCTTCATCGGTGACCGAGTGTAGCACCGGCCACGCTCCGGACCGCCTGGGTCAGTCGGTGAAGTCCCAGACCACCACGATCTTGGAACCGACCTGCGCGATCCCCACGCCGACGCGACGCGCGTTCGGGTTGAGCACGTTGGCGATGTGGTTGAACTGCCCGGGGTACGGCTCGGCCATAAACGCGGCGTGGCACCAATCGAGGGTCGCCAGGTCAGTGCGACCGACGAGGTAGCACTGGTTTTCACCAGACCAGCCAAAGGCGATGCCGCCTGCGCGCAGCCGGCTCTCGCGGGTGCTTCCATCCAGGCCGGTGTGGCTGAAGTAGCCGTTCAGGGCCTGATCGTAGGCGTGCGCGTAGGCCACCGCCGAGATCGCCGCGTCCAGGACGACGGGGCCGAAGCCGTAGGCCGCGCGAGACGCGTTGATCTGGTTCACGGCGTACTCCGCCGCGCTGCTCGCTGGTGCCGGAGGCGGCACCACCGGTACTGGCGGCGCCACCGGTGCGGTCTGGGCCGGCGGCGTCGCGACGGCCGCCTGAGCCGCCACGGGAGCGGCTCGGGTGGTGAACGACCAGGCCATGCTGACCGGGTTGCCATCAGCGTCGCGGGCGCCCTCGCCGAAGGCGACGTTGAACGTCGTCCCCGCCGCCAGCGCCGCATCCGGTAGGAAGGTGAGATGCGTGCCGCCCTCGTCCCATTCGAGGCGACCGTCCACCGTCGCGCCGCTCGAGCCATCGGTCAGGCTGAAGGCCGCACCCGCGGCCTGGGAATCCATCGGCTGGCTGAACCACATCTCGACCGAGGCCGTTTCGGTCTCGGTGGCACCGAGCTTCGGCGCGGTCGTGATCAGTTGCGCGCCCGCCTTTATGGTGAAGGAGAAGCTGGCGTCGCCGCCCAGGACGTTGCCCGCCCGGTCATGGGCGCCCACCAGGCTGATGGTGTAGCGCCCGCCGGCCGCAAGTCGCTCCGTGGGCGTGAAGACGAGCTTGCCACCGCTCCACGACAGGTCCCCGGCGACGTGGGGGTTGATGACGAATTGCTCCTCGACATCGACGGTGTCCATCTGGTCACTGAAGCCTATGGAGATCAAGCTGGTGGCGCTGACTCGCGTCGCGGTGCCTGTCGCTGGCTGTGACGTGGCCCGCGCCGCCAGATCGACGCCTGTCGGACGCACCTGGAAGTCGGTGACCACCGGGGCAGTCTGGGTGGTGAACGAGAAGCGCCGCGCCGCGAGCAGCGCGGTGCCGTCGGCCGTCCGGGATGATCCGGGAATGACCACCAGGTAGCTCTCGTCGGTGCGCCACAGGCGCTCAGGCGACAGGGTGAGCGCGGTGTGGTCCTCGTTCCAGGAGACCTTGGCCCGCTGTGCGGGAAGCACCTGGAGAGCCGACTCCACCGAGACTGGCTCCATGGCCGCGTCGAATGGAATGGTGATCGACGCGTTGGTGGCGACGGCGATCCCGACATTCCGTGGAAGCAGCGTTTCCACCACCAGCGGGTCCTGCTCCGGACCGGCCTGGGTGGCGCTCTGCTGGCTGAGCCCCATGACCGTGATCAACGCGAGGCCGGTCATCGAGATGCGGGTCGCCGCCCGGTGACGGCTCAGCACTGCGCCGAGGGCAGCCAGGGTCGCGCTCACGCTTGGGATCGGACGCAATACACAGGCTCCATGGGGAGGTTCACCGGAGCGGGTCGCGGCGGCAGGATAGCCCCCGCCGGCTCAGGGGGCGAAGTCCCAGGTGATGACCACGTGCGAGCCGTTGTCGCCGATCCCGACTCCCACTCGGTTCCACCTGGGATTCAGGACGTTGGCGATGTGGTTCCACAGGCCCGGATACGGCTCGGACATGAACGCGCCATGGCACCAGTTCAGGGTGTCCGTTACGCTCATCCCGTAGTAGTGGCACTGGTTTTCGCTCGCCATGCTGAAGGCGACCCCGGCGGCGGCCAGCCGCCCGTAGAGCGAGGCACCGTTGCGCGAGGTGTGACTGTAGTAGCCGTAGCTGACCTGGTCCCACGCATGCGCGGTGGCCGCCGCGGTCATTCCCGCGTCCAGCCATAGCGGTGCGAAGCCATATGCCGCGCGGGCCGCGTTGATCTGGTTCAGCGCGTAGCCGACGAGGCTGTCGGACGGCGCCGGCGCACCGAGCATTGGCGCGGTTCGGGTGGAGGTCGTCGACCGCGCGCCGCCCCCGAGCGATGCCTTGCTCGTGAACGTCCAGGAGGTCTCGACCGGATTGCCGTCGGCATCCCGCGCGCCGGCGGCGAGCACCACGTCAAAGGCTCGGCCGCCGGCGAAGGCCTGGTCGGGGCTGAAGATCAGCTGCGTCCGCTCCTCGTTCCAGTTCAGGCGGCCCCCGACCAGGGCGCCGGACGAGCTATCGGTGAGCGAGAAGGCCTCATTCGTGGCATCCACGTCCATCGGCGAGCTGAACCACATCTCGACCGTGGCAGGCTCGACGTCGCTGGCCCCCAGCTTCGGCGCGGTCGTGATCAGTTGCGCGCCACGCTGCACGATGAACGAGAAGTTGCCTTTTCCACCCAGCGCGTTGCCGGCGCTGTC
>JACDBS010000207.1 GCA_013694795.1 Chloroflexota bacterium
CATGACCTCCGGGCGCAATCGGTCCTTCTGGTTCGGTCGCGAACCGAGGACCGAGTCGAAGACCTCGCGCGCAACTGGCACGAGGTCGGGATGGGCGACCCAGGTGCCGTCGAAGCCGTCGGAGGACTCGCGGACCTTGTCCTCGCGCACCCTGGCGAGCGCCTTCTCATTGGCCTCTGCGTCGCGGCGGGAGGGGATGAAGGCCGCCATACCACCCATGGCATGCGCTCCCCGCCGGTGGCAGGTCTGCACCAGCAGTTCGGTGTAGGCGCGCATGAACGGCACGGTCATGGTGACCGCGGATCGGTCCGGGAGCACCATCGCCGGCCGCCCGCGGAACTTCTTGATGATGCTGAAGATGTAGTCCCAACGGCCGGCGTTCAGGCCGGCGGCGTGCTCGCGCAGCTCGAACAGGATCTCGTCCATCTCGAAGGCGGCCAGGATCGTCTCGATCAGCACGGTGGCGCGCACGGATCCCTGCGGGATGTCGAGGCCCTCCTGCGCCGCCACGAAGATCTTGTTCCACAGCGCCGCCTCGAGGTGGCTCTCGAGCTTCGGCAGATACAGGTACGGCCCCGAGCCGCGGTCGATGAGCTCGCGAGCGTTGTGGAAGAACCAGATGCCGAAGTCGAAGATGCTGGCGCTGATCGGCTTGCCGTCGACCAGGGCGTGCGCCTCCATAAGGTGCCAGCCGCGGGGTCGGATGCACAGCGTGGCGATCCGGTCGTCGAGGGCGTACGCCTTTTCATCGGTCTGGAGTGTGAGGCGGCGACGAACGGCCTCCGACACCGCCCAGTGCCCGGTGACGACGTTCTCCCAAGTAGGGGAGAGGCTGTCCTCGAAGTCGGCCATGAAGACCGATGCTCCCGAGTTCAGCGCATTGATCAGCATCTTCGGCTCGGCCGGCCCGGTAATCTCGACGCGCCGGTCGTCGAAGTCGGACGGTGCCGGCGCGACGCGCCAGTTCGGATCACGGCTCTCGATGGGGTTGGGCAGGAAGTCCGGCATCTCGCCGGCGTCGAGCCGCGCCTGGCGCTGGCCGCGGTCCGCCAGGAGGCGCTCGCGCTCGGGATTGAAGTGCCGATGCAGTTCGGCGACGAAGTTCAGAGCCTCGGGAGTGAGGACCTCATCGGCGTGATCGACCGGGCGGGTGATCTGAATGCTGCTCATTCGATCGCCTCGAAGCTGCCGGTCCGCAGGTCATGCCGGTTGCGCCGTGGGGTATCGGCCTCCGTGCCCGGGGCCGGGTTGCGCTCGAGCATGACGATCTCGATGCTCGTGGCCGGGAAGACGGCGTGGATCTGGAGCGGTTCGTCGCCCGCGTTGGCCGTGCCGTGCGGCGTGCCGGCCGGGATGAAGATGACGGTGCCGGCGCCCACGCGACGTCGCTCCTCGCCCAGTCGGGTCTCCGCATGGCCGCTGAGGATGGTGATCGCCTCGTCGACTTCGTGCGTGTGAAGCGGGATGGCGTCGCCCGGCGCGATCTCCTCGGCGATGATCGCCAACGAGTCTACGCGGCCGTTCTCATCGCCGGGATCGACCTTGAGCCCCCACATCGACGCCGGTCGGTGATCATCGGGATCGCCGACCATGGCCTCGAGAGGTCTGGCCTCAACTATGCTCATCGGTCCTAGAACCCGAAGCGCATGAGGATCATGCAGGGGATCTGGAGCCAATTCACGACGATTCCCTCGATTCACTCGCCGATGGCACTCGGACGCCTTCGGTCATTGACAGACCATAGGCCCGCCGCATTGGCCATCCCGTGTGCGCGATGGCCGAGAGGCGCTGACGATCGGACAGATCCACGGATTGATTCTGGCAGCCAGCCGGGAAGGAGGATCAACGGATGCCGACGTCTTGGTGGACAAATGCCCATGGGGCGGGCGTTGGGAGAGCCAGACCAGCCACGCGCCGCGTCAGAGGGCTCGAATGACGACATATGGATGCGGTGACGGGCAAATGTCATCCTTGCGGAGGCATTCGCCGACCTAACGCCCACCCCTTGGGCATTTGTCGGGGTAGCGTGCCTGGGCTCGATCTGTCATCGTCGCCTACTCCTTCGGCAGCCCGTAGCGCTGGGACTTGATCTTGCGCCCCGCGGCGCAGTCCTCGATCAGGCTCGCCAGCCGACGCTCACGCGTCATCTCCTGCTTGGCCGATGCAACCCACCAGGTTGCGACGCGCCGATACCCCGGCGTCTGCGCTGCCACCATGTCCAAGCCTTGCCATTGGCCCGCAATTGGTCCAGGGAGGCGGGCGGAAGATCCGCGGGCCGGTTCTCGTAGGCGTAGACGCCGGTGTTGTCCGCGGTGCGCGCCTCGAACGTTCGGATTCCAGACGGATGCGCGCGACCGGCCGCGATCAGCTCGCCCATGCGCGCAACGTTGACCGCGCTCCACGTGCTGCGCTTCGTGCGTGGCGTGAACCGATTGGCATGTACCTCATTATCGATGCGCCGCCCGACGCCGTCGATCCAGCCCAAGCAGAGCGCCTCCTCCACTGCCTCGGGGTAGGTCATCGAGGTCTTCGACGCGCTCTTTCGGTATTAGCCGACCCACAGCTCGGTGGCCCTGTCGTGGTTTGCATCCAGCCAGGTGCGGAAATCGGCCGCAGCGGGAAATACGGCAACCTTGGGCGGCGTGGGCGCCCAAGGTTGAGGGACCGCGGCGTATCGTTCATACTTCCGTTTTCGTGACGGTTGGCGGACAATCTCGGTGTCGGGCACCCGACGCTGGCTCGAAAGCATCACACTCGAATGACCCCGACGACGAGAGTCTAGGGATCCTTCATGGAGGACGCATGCCCCTGTATCTGGATGAGCACGAACACATCCCGGGCCTGAAGGCGGATGCCCTCGCCCAGGCGCACGCGCGCGACGTCGAGGTCGGCGCGAGCTACGGCGTCAACTACCTGCGCTATTGGTTCGACGAGGCCACCGGCAAGGTGTTCTGCCTGGTCGATGCCCCCAGCGCACAGGCGGCGGAGGACGTGCATCGCGAGGCGCACGGCCTCCTCGCCGATCGGCTCATGGAGGTCACCGAGGGCGGGTGAACCGCTAGGCCTCGAGGGCGAATGCGATTGCCGCATCCAGGGAAGTGCGGCGTCCCTCAGCCATGGCGGAGCGGAGCACCTCTTCGCTCAGCGCCTGGCGGAGGCCGGCGAGGAACTGGTCGAGTTCGGCGTTGGCCGCCGCCGACAGCGGTGCGCCGATTGACTCTCGGAGGCCGGTCGCCATGCCGATGAGCCGCGCCGCGCGCTCCGGCTCGGCCTCGGCCACGCCCGCCAGTCGCTCGAACATCGACGCGATCCCGGCGCGATCGCCGAGCTGGCTGCGCAACGATAGGCTGTCCCGATAGAACTTCGCGGCGCCGACGTGGTCACCCTCCCGGGCGGTCACGTCACCCAACTCGGCAAGCATGCGCGCCTCCGCACGACGGTCGCCGATGCGGCGGTAGAGGACCATCGCTTCCTCGTATCGCGCCCGGGCGGAGGCAAAGTCTCCGCGCCGCCGGCTGACGAGCGCCAGGCGCGAGGTGGCCTGGGCCATGCCCCATGCGTCGCCGAAGGTTTCGAACGTGTGAATGGTCTCCGCGTAGAGGGCGTCCGCCTCGGCGGGATCGCCGTGGCCGGCCGTCAGGTCCGCAAGGTTGAGCAGGCCGAATGCGGCTCCCTGCATGTCACCCGCGCTTCGCGATAGCTCGATACCCTCGCGATAGAGCTCGCGTGCCCGTTCGACGTTGCCGTGCTGCATCGCCGCGTTTGCGACGTTGCTGCACGCCGCCGCGATGGCGGTCGGATTGCCGAGCTCGCGCAGCAAGAGCAGGCCCGCCTCGTGAGCGGCCAGTGCCGCGGCCTGGTCACCGCGCAGTGCGGCCAGCACGCCCGCCCCCGTGAGGGCGTTCGCCCGCCGCGCGGAAACTTCGCCACCGGTCCGTGCCAGCGCGCGCTCAAGCCATGCGCTCCCCTCGGCCAGGTGGCCGCGGATCTCCCAGAAGCGCCAGAGGCCCGAGGCGAGCGTGAGCTCCGCGTCGGCGCCGTCGGGATCCTCGTGGGTCCACTGCAGCGAGGCGCGCAGGTTGTCGTGGTCGTCGGAGAGTCGTTGCAGCCAGGTCGCCTGCTCCGGACCCGCGAAAAAGCCGGATCGCGCCTGGTCGACCAGCGCGACGAACCAGTCCCGATGACTGGCATAGATGTCCGAGGCCTCCTCGGACTCGGAGAGCTTCTCCTGCGCGTAATCGTGGATTGTTTCGAGCAACCTGTATCGCGCCTCGGTGGATCCCTCCTCCGGCGCGAGGAGTGATTTGTCGACGAGGCGGCTCAACAGGTCGAGCATCTCGTCGCTCGAAACGGCACCGCCGCGACACACCACCTCCGCGGCCTCGAGCGAGAAGCTGCCCCCGAAGACGGAGAGGCGTTGCAGCAGCACCTGCTCGGCCTCGGACAGGAGGTCGAAGCTCCAGTCGAACGCGGCGCGCAGGGTCCTGTGCCGGGGCAGCGCCGTTCGGCTGCCGCCGGTCAGCAGGCGGAACCGATCGTCCAGCCTGGCCGCGATCTGCTGTGGTGGCAGCGACCGCACGCGAGCCGCCGCCAGCTCGACGGCGAGCGGGATGCCGTCGAGGCGACGGCAGATCTGCGCCACCGCCTCGGCGTTCTCATTGGTCAGAGTGAAGGAGGGCTGCACGGCACGTCCCCGCTCGAGGAAGAGCCTCGCCGCGTCGCACTCCGTCAGGGCCTCGAGAGCGTGCGCGTCACCAGGCTCGGTCGGGGCCGGCAGCGTCATCGACGGGACCGGCATCAGGCTCTCCCCGGCCATGCCGAGCGCCTCGCGGCTGGTGGCCAGGACCTGAAGGTCTGGAATGTGATGCAGCAGCGTGTCGACGATGTCGACGAGCGGATCCAGCAGATGCTCACAGTTGTCGAGGATGAGGAGCATGCGACGACCGGCCAGCGCCTCGATCAGCGCCTGGATCGTGCCGGCAGCCGATTGCTTCAGTCGCAGGGCCGATGCGATCGTGTCGCCGATCAGGGAACCATCGTTGAGCGCCCCGAGCTCGATGAGCCAGACCCCGTCGGGGTACGAGTCGACCATGTGTGCTCCCACCTCGAGCGCCAGTCGGGTCTTGCCAACGCCTCCCGGCCCGGTCAGCGTCAGGATGGAGGCCCCATCCAATCGGCGCTCGACATCCGCGATCTCCTGGACCCTGCCGACGAAGGTGGACAGTTGTCGCGGCAGATTGTTCGGCAGGGTCTCGAGCGAGCGAACGGGCGGAAAGTCGCCGGGAAGGCCGGGGACCACGGCCTGGTAGAGGCGCTCCGGCGTCACCAGGTCCTTCAGACGGTGCTCGCCCATGTCGCGCAGGCTGACCCCGTCGGGCAGCTTGGGACCGATGAGGCTGCGGGCGGATGCCGAGACGAGGATCTGACCGCCGTGCCCGGCGGCGCAGATGCGCGCGGCACGATGAACGTCGATGCCGACGTACCCCGTCTCGGCACTGACCGGCTCCCCGGTGTGCAGGCCCATCCGAACGGTGACGTCAGCGCCGTCCGGCCACTGGTGGTCCGCAACCGCTCGCTGCGCCTGGATGCATGCCGCGAGGGCTCCGCTGGCGGTCGGAACGGAGAAGAAGAGACCGTCGCCAGCGGCGTCCACGCGCTCTCCGCCGTGCGCCTCCATGGCGGCGTCCACGATCCGATGGTGGTCCTCCAGCAGCGTAGCGTACTCGTCGCCCAACTGCTCCAGCAGGCGGGTGGAGCCGTCGATGTCGGTGAAGACGAGGCTGACGGTTCCCGAGCGCCGCGCCTCCCTGTCGGTCACCAACCACCTTCGTCGCGGATGAGCCGATGCAGGACACGCCCCGCCACCAGACGCCGATAGTCAGCCGTGGATCGCACGTCGTCGATCGGCTCCAGCTCGGCGGTCAGCGCCTCGACGGCGGCGTCGGCCGTCTGACGAGTGGGGCGCTTTCCCTCAATGGCCGCTTCAGTGGTCCTCGCACGTACGGTGGTCGCCGCCACCGAGCCGAGGGCGAGGCGCACATCGGCCCAGGGTCCGTCGTCGGCGGATGAGTGCCAGGCGATGGCCATCACCACCTTGCTGATGGCCTGCGCTCGGCGCGTGCCGATCTTCCGGAACCGCACCTGGCGGCCCAGCGCAAGCGGAATGCGGACGCGGACCAGCAGCTCATCGTCACGTCGTGCCGTGGTGCGATACGACGGCCAGAAGTCGTCCGCGTGGACCGTCCGCTCGCCATGGGCCGAGCCGAGCACCATCTCGGCGCCGAGCGCCAGGAGCACGGGCAGTGTGTCGCCGGCGGGGGAGGCGTTGACGACGTTGCCGCCGAGGGTGCCCCGGTTCTGGATCTGCGCCGCACCGATCGTCGCGGCCGCCTCCACCAGGGCGGGCACGAACTCGGCCACGACCGGAGATCGGCGCAGCTCGGTATAGGTGGTCAATGCACCGATGACGATCGCATCGGCGTCCACACCGATGCCTCTGAGCTCGTTGACCGCCCAGATGTCGAGCACGCGCTCGGGCGGCTCGCCGATTCCGCCCGTCATCTGGACCATGAGATCGGTGCCGCCGGCGAGTGGGCGCCATGGCGCGCCGGACGCATCGGCCAACAACGCGTAGGCCTCTTCCAAGCGGGTCGGGGATGCGGAGGGCGGTTCGACGGCGTTCGGCATCGGTCTAGTGCCTGAGGCGTCGGATGATGCGCAGGAGGATGAAGACACCAATCACGATCAGCACGAGCTGGCCGGGCGTGAAGGCGAGGGTGACGTCACGGTCCTGAAGGGCTTCGTCGAAGGACTCGGTCATGGGTGAGCGCTCCGTTCGGCCGCGAGGGCAATGGCATCGATGATCTTCGTGTAGCCAGTGCAGCGGCACAGGTTGCCGGCGATTGCCTCGCGGATGTTGTCCTCGGTTGGGTCCGTGCCAGAGGCCAGGAATGCGCCACCGGCCATCAGCATGCCTGGCGTGCAGATGCCGCACTGCGCACCGCCTGTTTCCAGGAATGCCTGCTGGAGTATGTCCAGGCGGCCATTGTCGGCCAACCCTTCGACCGTCCGGACCTGCGTGCCGACCGCCTGGCTCACCGGCACCAGGCAGGCATCCACCACGGCACCGTCGATGAGGACCGAGCACGCGCCGCACTCGCCCTCGCCGCAGCCTTCCTTCGTGCCCGTGAGCTGAAGGTCCTCGCGCAGCACGTCGAGAAGGCGGCGCGTGCCGGCGACCTCGACCTCGACCGGGTCGTCGTTGACGGTAAAGCTGAAGCTCATGGCGGCTCCGCATGGTCGGTGGGGGCGCGGAACGGCATCTCGTCGCCGCCGGCAGGCAGGTCCTCGATGCGCGGGGTCTGAGGCGTCGGCTCCTCGAGCGAAAGGCCTGGGGCCTGCGGCATCTCGCCATTGGTGAGCGCGGCCAAGATCCGCTCGGGTGTGGCCGGCAGCTCGTGGATCCAGACGCCGGTCGCATCGTGGATGGCGGCGACGATCGCCGGCGCGCCCACGTCCATGGGCAGCTCGCCGATGCCCTTCGCCCCGTGCGGCACGCCCGAAAACGGCTTCTCGACGAGGATCGATCGGATGCGTGGCGCGTCGAGCGAGGTCGGAATGAGATAGGTGGCCAGCCGGTCGTTGAGGTATCGGCCGTCGACCAGCTTCATCTCCTCGATGGTGGCGTAGCCGATGGCCTGGAGGGTGCCGCCTTCGACCTGCCCTTCGGCAAGCACCGGATGGATGACGCGGCCGATGTCGTTGGCGCTGACGCAGTCGCGCACGGTGACCTCGCCGGTATCGAGATCGACGTCCACCTTGGCCATGGCGCATGCCCAGCCGAACGCCGGGTAGGCATCTCCACGGTAGGTCTTGTCATCGAACGGTTCGCCCGGGTACGGGACGAACTGCTCGTCGATGCGCATCGGTCCGGCCTCGCGGTAGGACTCGGCGAAAGAGCGGCCGGTCGACTCCTCCACGCGCGCGCGCAGCTTCTCGGCGGCTTTGATGAGCAGCCCTCCCACGACCATGGCGGTCCGGGAGGCCACGGTGGGACCTGAGTCCGGGACGATGGATGTGTCCTGCGGCGCGATCTCCACCTCTTCGTAGTCGACGCCCAGCGCATCGGCCACGATCTGCGGAAAGATCGTCTTCGTGCCCTGGCCCATCTCGGTCGAAGCGGTCAGGATCCGAATGCGGCCGCCATCGGTCAGCTCGAGACTGGCGACCGATGCCAGGCGCACCTCGCCGGAGCCGGTGAAGCCAGCGCCGTGCCAGGCAAGCGCCACGCCGATCCCGGTGGCGGTGCGGGCGCCATCGGTCCTTCCTTCGCGCATGGACCGGGTCTGTGCATGGGTGCGATCGAAGGCGAGGGCCTCCGCCGCCGCTTCCAGGACCTCGATCCCGCCAACGCTCTCGCGCAGGACCTGGCCGGTCGGCGTGACGTCGCCCTCGCGGTAGACCCAGCGCCGTCGCAGGTCGAGTGGGCTTGCGTCAAGGGCCTCTGCGATGCGGTTGATCTGCATCTCGGCCGCGAACTCGGTCTGCGGCGCGCCGAAGCCGCGGAACGCGCCGTTCGGCGGGGTGTTGGTGGCCATGGCGCGACCGGTGATACGCACATTCGGGCACCGGTACGGGCCACCGGCGTGCAGGACGCCGCGCGAGAGGACCACGGGGGTGAGCGTGCAGTACGCCCCGCCGTCCATGATCACCTCGACCTCCTGGGCGATCAGCTCACCGATGTCGCTGACGCCTGACCGATAACGGACGACCGCGGGATGGCGCTTGGTGGTGGCGCTGATGTCCTCGTGGCGGTCGTAGATCATGCGCACCGGCTTGTGGCACTTCAGCGCGAGCAGTGCGGCATGGAGCGCGATGACGCTCGGATACTCCTCCTTGCCGCCGAAGCCACCGCCGGTCTCCGCCTGCACCACGACGGCCAGCTCGTCGCCCATGTCCAGTGCTCGCTTCATGGCCTTGTGGATGTAGTACGGGCACTGGAGCGAGCCGTGAACGGTCACGCCGCCATCCTCGCGTGGCACGGCGATCATTGCCTGGTTCTCGATGTAGAGCTGCTCCTGGTGACCGACGCGATAGACGCCCTCGATGACCAGCGCCGCGGTCTCCATGGCGGCAGCCGCGTCGCCGGCTTCGACCGTGTAGTGGGCGAACTCCGTCTCGGACGTGAGCGGATCGAAGACGGCAGGGAGTCGCTCGGTGCGAAGCGTGATGTGGCGCCTGGCCTCCGCGAGCATGGCGCGATCGGGCGCCGCGATCAGCGCGCAGGCCTCCGCCTGGTGGCGGATCTCGCCGCCAACCGGCACCAGCACCGGCTGGTCGTCGTCGATGAGGCTGACGATGTTCTCACCGGGGATGTCGTCGGCGGTGACGACCACGATCCGCTTCCAGTCGAAAGCTTCAGCCAGCTCGATCCCCAGCAGGCGGGCACGGGGCTGGGTGGAACGGATCGTGGCACCGAACCAGGCGCCCGGAAAGACGAGATCGTCGGCGTACTTCGCCTCGCCGGTCAGCTTGGCAGGACCCTCGCGGCGCAGGGGAGCGGCGGGTCGCGCGCGTCCCGGAGCGGGCGCGTCAGTCGGGATCACGAGGGGTGTGGTGTCGGGCGCGACCACCCCGGGCGGAAGCGTGCGGACGTTCTGGCTCGGGCGCTCCATCGGTGCATCGTAGCGTCTCGTTCGGGCCGACCGATCGTCACATGCCCCCTCGGAGAACGCGACCGGGACGGGCACCGGTGTGCTCGCCGCGTTCGACGACCACATCGCCGCCGACCACGACCCATTCGATCCCCTCCGGATACCGGCACGGCTCGCCGTAGGTGCACGTCGCGCGGACGGTCGCGGGGTCGAACACCACGAGATCGGCCATGAAGCCGTCCGCGATCATGCCGCGGTTCTCGAGACCCAGGCGCGCGGCCGCAGCCGATGTCATGGAGCGCACGGCCTCCTCGAGCGACAGGAGCGCCTCTTCGCGCACGAACTGGCCGAGCACGCGCGGGAAGGAGCCATAGGTGCGGGGGGATGGCCTGGCGCCGATGAAGGTCGAATCGGTCCCGATCATCCCGACCGGGTGCCGAATGAAATCGCGCAGCGTCTCCGTCCATGGTCCGGGCGTCACCTGGTTGATCCGCAGGTCCTCGCTCAATAGCAGGTCGCACAGCACGTCGACCGGGTCCTCGCCGCGGTCGGCGATCACGTCGCCCAGCGTGAAGCCCTCCCAGCGCAACATGGCCGGCGTAGCGAAGGCACCCAGGCGGACATCGTCCCAGGCACGCCGACCGGCATAGAGCACGCCGCGGTCCGCAAGCTCGCGCCGAATGCGGTCGCGGACTCCGGGATCCGCCAGGCGTTCCTTGGTCGGCATCGGTCCACCCGCCTGCACCCAGAGTGGGATCATGATCAGGAGTCTGGTGCTGGCCCACTCGTACGGATAGGTGTCGAAGGTGACGTCGAGGCCCTCGGCTCGCGCATTGTCGACCAGCGCCAGCATCGGTCCCGGACCGCCCGGGAACGTCTGCCGATGGTAGAAGTGGGTGATGTGGGTCGGGCCCTCGCCGCGCCGTCCGATCTCGATCGCCTCCCTGAACGGGTCCAGGTAGCGGTCTCCCAGCGCGTAGCGCACGTGCGTGTGGTAGATCCCGCCGTGCTGCGCGGCTTCGGCCGTCAACTGTGCGAGCTCATCGGTGCTCGCATAGGCGCCGGGCGGATAGTCAAGTCCGGATGACAGACCGATGGCGCCCTGCTCCATCGCCTCGCGCAGCATGGCCCGCATGTTCGCGACGTCGCCTTCATCGGCTTCAATCTCCTCCCAGCCCATGGCGCCGATGCGGAGCGCGCTGTTTCCCACGAGGTAGGCCAGGTTGACCGATGGGTGCAGGGCGTCCAGGCGGTCGAGGTAGCTCTCGACGGTCGACCAGTCGTAGGCGATGTCAGGCCGGCCGTCGAGCCCGGCGTTCATATGTGCCAGCGCCTCCAGGTCCGCGAGGTCGGGGATGGGTGCGTAGCTCAGCCCGTCCACGCCGATGACCTCCGTCGTCACGCCCTGGCGCACCTTCGGCTGGTGCAGCGGATCGGCGAAGATCATCAGCCCCGAGTGGCTGTGCAGGTCGATGAAGCCCGGTGCCACCACCAGGTTCGTTGCGTCGATTCGGCGTGCCGCCGCCAGGTGGTCCGTTACGCCATGGACGAGCTCCAGGCGACCCTCGCGCACCCCGACCGCCGCGGCGAATCCACGCTCGCCGCTCCCATCCACGACGGTGCCGTTCTCGATGAGCAACTCATGGATCATTGCCCGATCGTGACGGAGTCCACCACGGGTGTGGCGATTTCGAGGGTGATGGGCCAGTTGGCAACCGATCCGCCGAGCAGGATGGCGAGGACGCCATCGGGCGTGTCGAGCAAGGTGACCTGGAGGTACC
>JACDBS010000210.1 GCA_013694795.1 Chloroflexota bacterium
CAGCAACGGTCCGCCCGTCGACCACGCTGCGCGCTGCGGGGGCATGGACCGCCGCGCCGGCACTGGCGGCCACCAAGATCGCGACCAGAAAGAGGCTCAACCGCCCGGCTGTCCGCGCCAGGGGTCCGAGCTGCTCGTTCGGGGCGTTGAACTCAATCGGCGCCACGACCACCGCGGCAGTTGCCATGGCCAGCAGTACCACCAGCGTCGGCGTCGCGCACACCGCGCCAAGCACGAAGATGCGCGCCACATCCCGTCGCCCGGCGCGCCGCCCGCGCAGCAGGACCGCCTCCCCGGCGGAGACCAATCCGAAGCCGATGAGCACCGCGGCGAGAGCCGCGGCGCCGATGGCAAGCGCGTTCCAGGGCCAGGCCCCGGACTTGAAGATGCCTGCCCCCAGGAAGGTCAGCTCACTGATGTTGGGCGGCCGGATGACGCCGATCACGAGCGCCAGCCAGCCACCGCTCGCGATCCAGGCCAGCGCGCCGGGCAGCCACAGGTGCGGCCGGTCGGCGACGTGACCGGCGGCTGAGGTGGCATCGATCCACCAGCGGCGCATGGGTTACCGCGGCGTCAGCCGCGCTCGTCCAGGTCGAGCGCCCGGTAGGTGACGCCAATCCCGGCCAGGTGGTGCTGGAGATCCATGGCGCGATCGATCTCCTCGGCGCTCAGCCATTCGGCCACGGCCGGATCAGTGTGGAGCGCATCGGTAAAGGTCGTCTCCGCGCTCCAGGCGCGCTTGGCGGCCGACTGCACCAGCCGGTAGGCGGCCTGGCGGTCCGCACCCTTTGCGATCATCGCCAGGAGCAGGGCCTCCGAGTAGACCATCCCACCCGACTGGTCGAGGTTGGCCCGCATGCGATCGGCATCCACTTCGAGCCCGTCCAGGATGTCGGCCAGCGTGCGGGTCGCATACGCCGCCACGCCGAGGGCACGCTCGAACACGAACCGCTCGGTGGACGAATGACTGATATCGCGCTCGTGCCAGAGCGCCATGTTCTCGAGACCGATGAGCGCATCGGCTCGCAGCAGGCGCGCCATGCCCGTGACGCGCTCCGCGAGGATGGGGTTGCGCTTGTGCGGCATGGCGCTGCTGCCCTGCTGGCCGGAGCCGAACGGCTCGAAGGCCTCCGCCACCTCGGTCCGCTGGAGGTGCCGGATCTCGACGGCAATGCGCTCGAGCGTGCCGCCCAGGATGGCGAGCGTGGTCAGCAGCTCCGCGTGCCGGTCGCGGCTGACGACCTGCGTCGGGGCCGGGTCCGGCTTCAGGCCCAGCCCGCTGAGGACGTGGCGCTCCACCTCGCCGCTGACGTTGGCGTGCGTCCCGACGGCGCCGGAGATCGAGCCCACGCTGACGACCTGGCGGGCGCCCTCGAGGCGCTGCGCGTCGCGTTGAAGCTCCGCGTACCAGCCGGCCGTCTTGAAGCCAAAGGTGATCGGCTCGGCGTGGATGCCGTGGCTGCGGCCGACCATCGGCGTGTCCCGGTATTGGAGCGTGAGCCGATGCACAACCTCGATCAGCCTTGCCAGCTCTCCTTCGACGGCGCTCGTCGCGTCGCGCAGCACGACCGCCGTGGCAGTATCGAGCACATCGGAGCTGGTCAGCCCGTAGTGCAACCAGCGACCCTCGGGTCCCAGCCTTTCGGTGATCGAGCGCAGGAACGCGATGATGTCGTGCTGCGACTCCTTCTCGATCTCGTGGGCGCGTCGCGCATCAACCTCGCCGACCGCGCCTCGGATGCGCTCGAAGTCAGCGACGGGCACGACGCCGGCATCGCGGAGTGCCTCCAAAGCCAGCAGCTCGATCCGCAGCCACAGCTCGAGCTTGCGCTGCTCGCCGAAGATCTCGCGCAGCTCCGGCAGTGCGTACCGATCGATCACCACCGGAGGATACCGATGAGCCGCCCAGCTCGTCGCCGTCCGACGCCTCATTCGCCTCGGCGCGCTGGGGTGGACATATGCCCACCACGTGGGCGTTACATCGGCGAGTGGTGCTTGAACCGCCGCCCGCCGGGCCGGAAGGGCGACAGATGCACTCGCAGGTGGGCATATGTCATCCGTTCGGACCCATTCGCTTCCGTAACGCCCGCCGTGTGGGCATCCGTCCAGATTGCGGCGCTACGCCGACGGATCGATCCGAAGCTCCGCCTTCGACGCCTGGTCATCGCGGAATGCCGCCACACGGTCCGCCAGCTCGGCATCCGACAGGGCAAGGATCCGTGCCACGAGATGGGCGGCATTCTTCGCACCGACGCCGCCGATCGCAACGGTCGCGACCGGCACGCCGGGCGGCATCTGGACCACGGCATAGAGCGCATCGGCCCCGCCCAGCGAGCCACTGTCCAACGGAATCCCGATCACCGGCTTCGCCGTCAGGCTGGCGAGCACTCCGGGCAGGTGGGCGGCCAGGCCCGCGGCACCGATGAAGATCTGCACGCCTGATCCCTCGGCCTCGTCGACGTAGGCATGCAGCGCATCAGCCTGGCGGTGGGCGCTGATGACCGATGCCTCCCACGAGATCCCATACGAGTCGAGCACCTCGAAGCAGCCCTTCAGGGTCGGCAGGTCGGATCTGGAGCCGCACACAACGGCGACGGTTGGCATCGGTTTCACAAGGATAGTCAGCCGGATTGACGTTGGCTTGCGGTGCGTGACCCAAGATATGCTTATCTGACCATCCCTCATCAGGAGACTGAACCGATGCTTCGCCGATTCGTCGCCGCTCGGACGCCGTGGACCGTGCTCCTGTCCCTGCTCCTCGCCGCATCAGCGTCGATGCTGGCGACGCCAACCGAAGCAAAGGGACCGCCCGATCCCGTCCGCTTTGCGACCTTCAATGCCTCGCTCAACCGCGCGTCGGCCGGGCTGGCGCTGAGCGATCTGTCAGTGCCGTATAGCCCCGCAGAGTCGAACGCGACCGTTCGCCTGCGTCGCGCCCAGGCCGCCAACGTCGCTGAGACGATCCAGCGCGTCCGGCCCGAGGTGCTCCTGATCAACGAATTCGACTTCGAGCCGGGAAACGCGCTGGCGATCCAGTTCCAGAACAACTACCTCTCCGTCAGCCAGAACGGCGCAACCCCGATCACATACCCGTATGTCTTCGTGGCGCCCTCGAACACCGGCGTTCCCTCGGGCCGCGACCTCAACAACAACGGCTCGGTCGGTGGCCCGGACGACGCCCTCGGCTTTGGCTTCTTTGCCGGCCAGTTCGGGATGGCGGTCTTCAGCCAGCACCCGATCGCATATGACGAGGTGCGTACCTTCCGGGAATTTCTGTGGAAGGACATGCCGGGCGCCCTCCTGCCCGACGACCCCGCAACCAACGCCCCGGCGGATTGGTACGACACCGGCGACCTGGCACTCCTCCCGCTCTCGAGCAAGAGCCACTGGGACGTGCCCATCGACATCGGCGGCACGGAGGTTCACTTCCTGGTCAGCCACCCGACCCCGCCGGTCTTCGACGGCGCGGAGGACCGCAACGGTCGACGCAACCACGACGAGATTCGGCTTTGGGCCGACTACATCACCCCCGGCGCCGGCGACTATCTCTATGACGACGCGGGCGGCACCGGCGGCCTGCACCCGGGCGCGAAGTTCGTCATCGCCGGCGACCAGAACTCCGACCCACTCGACGGCGACAGCATCCCGGGGTCGATCCAGCAGCTGCTCAACAGCCCGCAGGTCAATACCGGCCTGACGCCGGCGAGCGCCGGGGCGGCCCAGCAGGCCGGACTCCAGGGCGGTGCGAACGCGGGGCATCGGGGCGACCCGCGCTTCGATACCGCCGACTTCGCCGACTCAGCCCCCGGCAACCTGCGCGTCGACTACGTGCTCCCCTCTAGGAACCTGCGGATCGTGGATGGGGCAGTCTTTTGGCCGCTCGCCAGCGACCCGCTCTTCCGGCTGGTCGGCGTCTTCACTTCATCCCTGCCAGGAGGGTTCCCGAGCTCGGACCACCGGCTGGTGTGGATCGACGTCATGGTGCCGGGCAGCGTCCGGCGCAACTAGTTCTGTCGCAGACGCAGGGCGGACGCGGGCTGATCTGACGTCCGCCCTCCAACTGCAGCGATCAGCGCGGCTCGCGGCCGCCCGGGGTCCCGTCGTCGACCGGGAGCTCGCGAGAGGCAATGTCGCTCCGGAAGGCCGCGCCCTCGAGCGAGACGCCCGCGACGCCGCCGTACGCAGCCGCACGAGCCGCCTCCATCGTCGCGCCACGGCCGACCATGGTCAGGACGCGCCCGCCGGTCGTCTCGTACCGGCCTTCGGCCGTGCGCCTCGTC
>JACDBS010000218.1 GCA_013694795.1 Chloroflexota bacterium
TTCGTGCCGCCGGCGCAATGGGGCGACGCTCCAGCGGCGTCAGCCCTCACCGACAGCCGCCCAATGGATCGGTTCTTCCAGGTCGTCCGCGCGGCAACTGATGGGCCGCGCCGGCGAAGCGCGCTCCGCCTGAAGCCTCAGCCTGTGCTCCTCACCCGCCCGGGTGGCGAGCGTGACGGCGGCGCGCGAGCCGTTGACATCGGCTTCAAGCATGGTCAGATCATCCACCCCATCCAGGTCCAGGCGTCCACGCAAGACCTGCTCCGCGACCTGGGCCGGCGCGGGCCAGGCTGACCGCCCCCGAAGGAGCGCGGGGTCCAGGCGGCCGTTCAGGTAGGCGTCGGCCAGGCGCGGTCCGTCATCCGCATCGACGCGGCCGTAGACAATCCCGTGCGGCAGGCAGACGAGGTTGCCGGCGAAGCGATGGCCGCCGAGGTGCGTGCATTCCCACACGCGCTCGGCGTGGTCAACCCCCAGCGCGCTTATCAGCGCCCGCCCGCGCAGCGCGCAGCACGCGTCGCGCTTGCCGTTCGTGCAGACGAGGAATATCGGGTCCGTCATGGGCGCGCCGAACTCCGCGGCTGGCAACCTCGCGGCAACCTCGACCGACAGTTCCGACGGTGAGGTGATGGTGCGGATGGCCATCGCGCCGCTGACCGTGTCGACCAGGATGGCGCGACGGACCGCATCGGCCGCCGGGTCACCCTCCCGGCGCCGCACCAGCAGGAGTCGCAGCCGCAACTCTTTCGCTCGAGACGTGACGTCGGGCCCAAACAGGTCTTGAACCGCATCCCGACCCCAGGCGCCGCGGTCCTCCACCAGCAGCCAGCGCAGCCGATGGTCAACCGAGCCGATCATCGGCTCATCCAACTGCTCGGCCAGCGCCGAGCAGCGCATTGGTGCCTGAAGGGTCATGACGACTCCGGGATGCGCCTGAGCGTCCGAACCTGCGAGAAGAAGACGGGCAGGAATCCAAGGAATGAGCCGATGGCGCCCACCCAGATGGTCGCCTGGAGGCCGATGAGCCCGCCGAGGAAGCCCCCGACGATGGAGCCGATGGGAATCGTGCCCCACACGACGAAGCGCATGGTCGCGTTCATGCGGCCCAGCATGCGCTCCGGTGTGATCGCCTGCCGCAGGCTGACCTGGTTGACGTTGTAGATCACCGCCGTGGCAGCGCCGATGACGCCCGACACGACGAGGAACGGCACCGGCGCCTCGCGTGGCGCGATGGCGACCGGAACCAGCGCGAAGGCCGAGATGAAGGCGCTCCACACGATGGTGGGGCCGATGCCAATCCAGCGTGCCAGCCGTTCCGCCGTCAACGCGCCGAACAGCACGCCCAGGTTGGCGATGGCGAAGATGATCCCCACCGTGCCCGCCGTGATTCCCAGCTCGTTGATGATGTAGATGAGCAGAATCACGCCGCCGATGTTGCCGAACAGATTGAGCGTTCCGGTACAGGCGGCGATGCTGCGCAGGTACCGATGGCCGAGAACGTAGCGAAGGCCTTCGATTGCCTCGGTGCGCATGGACGGGCGCGGCCCGGTCGCCGCGTCGTGCCGGGCGGGCGGCACCTCGGGGCGGCGGATGATGAGCAGCATCACCACCGCACCCAGGTACGAGAGGGCGTCGAACAGGATGGCGAACGGCGCCCGCACCAGCTCCACCAGGAATCCGGCCACGCCGGGACCGATGACCGACGACGCCGAACTCGACAGCTCCAGCTTGGCATTGCCCTCGGTCAGCTGTTCCCGCTCGATGACCGCGGGCAGGTACGACTGGTAGGCGATGTCGAAGAAGACCTCAAGGCAGCCGACCATGAAGCCGACGAAATAGAGCTGCGGAATCGAAAGCCAGCCGCCGATGAAGGCGACCGGAATCGAGGTCAAAAGCAGCGCCCGGCCGATGTCGGCGCCGATGAGGATCGGCTTCCGCCGCATGCGGTCGACCCACACGCCGGCCGGAATGGTGAGCAGAATGAAGGGCAGGAACTGGAAGGTGCCCAGCAGGCCGATCTCGAGCGGCGACGCGCCCAGCGTGATGATGGCCACGAGGGGCAGGGCCAGGCCGGTGACCTCGTCGCCGAACTGGCTGATGGTCTGCGCCGACCACAGCTTGACGAAATCACGGTGCCGCCACAGCGACGGCCGCTTTGGCGCGGCGGCTGCCATCTCTGATGGCGACGGCTCGCCGGCGCGGGGTGCCTCCAGCGACATGCGCCGCCTATCGCACCCGGGCCATGGTCAGGCCGTCGGCCAACGGCAGGAGCACGTGATCGACGCGCTCATCCGTCGCGATCTTCTCGTTCAGGGCACGAATGGCGCGGACGCTGTCGTCGTCGGCACTCGCATCGGACACGCGACCGCCCTGGAGCATGTTGTCGAGCAGGATCAGCCCGCCCGGTCGCACGACGCGCAGGCAGCCGGCGTAATAGTCGTCGTAGCCGGTCTTGTCGGCATCGATGAAGGCCAGATCGAAGCTGTCGTCCTCCAGCGTCTTCAGCGTTTCGGTTGCGGGCGCCAGGCGAAGGTCGACCCGGTCGGCGACGCCCGCATCGGCCCATGCCTCGCGTGCGATATCGGTCCATTCAGCGCTGACGTCGCAGCACACGATCCGGCCGTCGGGCGGAAGCGCCAGCGCCATGGCGGTCGAGGAGTAGCCGGTGAAGGTGCCGATCTCCAGGATCCGCTTCGCGCCGATCAGCTTGACGAGGAGCGCCATGAAGGCACCCTGGTCGGGGCCGATCTGCATGCCGTGCTCGGGCATCGGCGCCGTCCGCTCGCGCAG